>JAICVW010000523.1 GCA_025935105.1 Nitrososphaeraceae archaeon | reverse complement strand
GATAATAAGTTGGTAGCAATGGAAAAAAAGTTGGTAGCAGCTGATAACATGGTGGTAACAAGCCTAAAGATAGTGGTAACAATAGGAAATATATCGATAAGATCGTGGTAACAGTAGGCAACAAACTTGGTAACAGGTGGTAACAGGGGAAAAATCTTTTAAACACTTTGGTAATAATATATATAGGTATTATTTGTCGTGGCTACCTGAAATGCCTAGAGGTCAAAAAGAACAATTAGTCCTAGGACTTTACCATGAGGGTAAGACAATCAGAGAAATTGCCGAACTGACCCATATGTCATTTCGTGATATTGGAATAATAACCAACAGATACAAAGACAAGATAGAACGAGAAAATGGTCAACCAGAAGAGAAAGATGATATTAAATCAAATTCGAAAACTACCCAGGCTATCAAAATGTTCTCAGAAGGTCGAACGCCTCCGCAAGTCTTGATTGAACTAGATCTTCCACCGGAGAATGTAAGAACAATTCATCGCCAATATCTGGAAACAATGGATATGTATGATTTTCTACAGGTTTATGATCAAATTAAACACTCTGATAAATATAGCATCTCTTCACTTCTGAGACTATACAGAATAATAACTGACCTTGGAATGGGAGAAGAGCAAATAATTAATGTATTAAATCTTGCTAAGCACAACCAGTTAGAAAAACTGCAATGGAAAGTAGAATATCTTGCCAATGAAATAAATGTATTAGAGGAAGAAAAGGCTAATTGTGAGAAACATCTGACACTTTTGAATATGAGACGAGATGAAAGTGTACAAACATTGTGGGCACTTGAGATGTCCTTGGCCCAGAAAAGGGAAGAATTGGCATACATGAATCAGCGGCCCAGATTGCCAGTAATAGGCGAACCCGGTCTATACAAAAGAAGATGACATCTATCCATATTGAGATGAGGAGGAGGCGTACATCTTTTTTGAGTGTAACTAGAAGAGAGGATTATATCTATTGGGTCAATGAGAAGCCATAGCAATTATATTGGTTAGTGAGGATATTGATGATTCGGCTTTGGGCACAGACACGATAGTAATCACAACCTACAATTATGAGATACCCTAGGTGCCATAACTAATGGATCGTCAAAAACGGGTTAAGGCACGGTTTAGACGGTAAACAGTATTATTATTGCCATAGTTGCCAGACATATCTTATGCATTCAAAACGTACCAGCATTTGACATTCCTACTCCTACGGACGCACAAGCTGATGCATATTATGATGCAGGTAATGGAAAGTACAGAGACTACTTATCAGGTGCAGATGTCAAGGACATAATGAGGCTTACTGTCACGGATACATGGCAGGATATCACGAGTGTTTGCTGTATGTAGACAGAAACTCACACCACCTGGTGGACCAGCAAACATCAGAATTGATAGTAATAACAATGTGTAGAGATAGATCAGGTCAACGAACAAAGTAATAATGACAATCCAAATGATGTCGGAGTCGGTTACAACAGATAGGTGGTTGAAATACAGTTAGTAGAACAAAGACTTAATGCAGTTCGAACCAGGGTAGCAGATTAAACCAGTAAAAAAACGGTTTCCCTCTAGGCAGGGAGACTGTAGCAATAAACGCTGGTGTTTATATATTTTTTTCTCTGAACTCAGAATTGGCATGTTGTTACTTCATTAATGATTTTAATTGAAACTATGTATGCTAACAGCTATTAAGAACAATCCTTAATCTAATCATATAGCAATAATGAAAGGACAATACTGGTACAGATACAACAAGAAAAACAGATACAGCAGTCATACTAGTCAACATATCTGACAGTAAAAAATAATTAGATGAGGAAGAGAAGGTTGCTATCCGCAATAATAATTGTAATGAGATATCATAACTTGTATAATCTGTAAACCTTGCAGTTTATATCCGCTTTTAGTAAATTCTAAACCTTCTATGTTTCTAGGCTGACTAAATCCAAAGTCAATCTAACCTCGCTTCTTGTTTATTCATGTGAATACTTGCATACAAGTTAGCTTTAGGTTTTGTGGTTAAAAACTTAATATAATAATATTAATAGATACAACATATGAGATGTGGACGTAGTTGTTATTTCATCACAGAAATTGTTGGGACGCACAAACCTATGATCAGGTTTCGCGTTTAGTACAGTATCGATGGGGTCAAGAAGTCCTTGAATGGAGAAACTGGAAGGGAAATGAGACTATCATGGATGCAGGCTGTGGCTCAGGACTCCTTACCAAATTGTTGGCTCAAAAAGTTCCCAAGGGAAAAATTTACGGTGTAGATATAGATTCTAATATGATAAAACAGGCAAAAAATAATCTTAAGGATTTAGAAAACGTTGAGTTAGTATTGTCTGACTTTTCTGATGTAAAACTCCCTACAAAATTGGATGTTATATTCTCCAATGCTTCACTTCACTGGGTTCGTAATCATGCAAAAGTCTTTCGGCACTTTTGGAATATGTTAAAGTCTAAAAGCACTAACAGAAGACAATTATTGATTCAGTGTGGGGGATATGGAAATTTAAAACGAACGCTTCTGCTAATGCGACAAGTCATGGAATTAAATGAGTTCAAAGAATATTTCTCAAACTTTAACCAACCGTGGTATTTCCCAAAACCTTATGAAACAACCAAACTACTAAGAAAAATTGGTTACACAAATAATAGAGTTCATTTACATAACGCTCATGTTACTATGACTAACCGTAAAATGTATTCTAGGTTTGTAAAGACAGTAATAATGAAACCATTCTTGGAATGCCTTCCTGATGATAAGCTGAGAAAACGATATTTGGAGTCATTTTTACATGTAGTTGAAAAGAAGCACGCAAATAGTCAAAACCTTTGGTCCTTAGATTATGTCAGATTAAATATCATTACTGACAAGCGCTAGGACTACTACAGACACTGGACCTCTTGCGTAATTGAAAGCTTAAAGCTATATTCTCCATTGATCTGGACATACTCGATACTGTATTGATGTCTTATGCTCGACTTTCTAGAAAACCATTGTTATTCAAATCTTTTACTGGATTAGAGATTGCAG
>JAICVW010000700.1 GCA_025935105.1 Nitrososphaeraceae archaeon | reverse complement strand
TCCGAAAAAGCTAAAGAAAAATCTCTAGATAGTACTCAATTAGATAATTTAGAAAAATTGAGTGATTTGAAGCAAAAGGGTGTAATAACAGAAGAAGAGTTTCAGAGGCTCAAAGGAGAACTATTAAAATAGATTTATAATGCTAAGGTGTTACTAGTACTCAGTCACTGATAAGGTTATCTTTCTATCTACTTTCAATGCTACCAGATGTGTTTACCTACCAAACGAATCTCCTGTTTTTCAGGTGCGAAATTATTACTCAATAGTTTCCAGACCACTGCATAAACGAACTTATATCAATATTTAGTACAAAAAATGGTTCTGGTCCCTAGTATATTCGAATTCCTCTTTTATCTCATGACTTTACAGACATTAGGAGAATATGACTAAAAAACATTCATTTAACAACGGTTCATAGGACATTCTGGTTCTACGTACTGGACAAAGAAGGATTCAGAGAAGGGAGAGATATTTCGCAAAGTTGAACCTTACTTGACGTTTCTCAATATACCTCAGTTAGAAAGCCAGGGTGCAGATATACAAAGCAAGGTAGAAGAACTAGAGGAAATAAATCAATCCCTAAGAAATCGTGACAAGCTGAAAGATGATGCTATATCGCAATTATCAGATCAGCCTGTTAAAACTCCATCAGGACTAGCAGACTAGTACTTATCATTTGTTCCAAAAACTGTGAGCTTTCCTCCAACTATATCTCATACATATAATGTGACAATATTGAATTCTACAGGAAAGCCTCTTTTCAGCCATACATATGAAGATGATGATGGGATACTTGACTTGGAGCTAATTCCTTCACACAAATCGCCTTTGACATCAGCTACAGCATCTGCAGCCACTAATACAACAAAAATGTCTTCTAATAATACGACAACTATGTCTCCATCTCAACAGTTTACTACGTGGGGTCCAGATTTTATTGGACAAATAGGAATACGTACTACGGGTACCTTTCATATACAAGGGCCAATGCTAATCCATAACTCACCTTACTCCATAAGAGTGTCAATAATCAGTAAAGACAACCAAATACTCCAAAGCCCAATATCGGAGACCTTCGTCTTGCCCCCAAGTCTGACGACATAGAATGTGATAGTAGGAAATCGAATATTAGCCAGAATGTCTTATTTTATTTTATTTTGTTGGGGCAGTCCCGCTTCAACCCAATATTGGAAATTTGTAAATGTACCCACCTATCTATTATCATGAAATGTCCTAGGTGCTACGAGGCAGTTAATGATTATTTTGATAAAAAGCCTAAATGTTGTGGAGAAAAAAAGCCTAAACTTGTTTGTTGATGTGTTGGTCTATTCATTAAAGCTTCTCATTTCTTTTGTTTGCAGTTCAATTACTGTTTTGTATGAGTCAAAGCTTGAATACATTGCATTATTTACCAACTTGATCATAGCTATGAGGTTATTTGCAAAACCGTTTACAGTATTTACATAGATTTCACTCATCCTTTGTGACGAGGGATAAAATGTGTAGAACACTTTATACGCATTTTCAATGTAGGTAGACCATGTTGATTGAAGCAAGTCAACCATTTCTTTTTGAGGTTGAAGATAATTGTCCATAATCTCTCTAAAAGCTTGAATTGTTTGTACTTGATAATCTTTGATTGATTGTGTGTCGTTACGTGAAATAATTTTTCCTGTTTCCTCTATTGACTGATTAATTATATCCTTGGTCTCATCTAATGCTTTGTTGGCTGACTGATGTTGTTCTCCCAATGTTGACCCTGGTGACGAAGGTGGTGACAAGGGAAGAGTATTAGAAGATGTAGCTGTTTCGCTAGTAGTGGTATTAGGCTTCTCATATT
>JAICVW010000453.1 GCA_025935105.1 Nitrososphaeraceae archaeon | reverse complement strand
TCAGATTTTGAAGATCCTGCTCCCCTTGCTCCTATAACAATGATGTCAAATTTACCTGACTTTGCAAAATTCGTTATGGTGCTTATAGTATCATTAGAAGTTACAATTTCTTCTTCAAAGTCTATTCCATGTCTTGCTGCACTAGTTTTGGCATTTGACATGAATTTCCTTGCTTTTTCCAATAGATACTCTCTATATTGTGTGAATGTATTTTTCAATTCACTCAAACCTCCATGTAGTACGTGTATACCAGTTATTGTTCCCTCAGACTGTCTAGCAAGTGAAATTGCTTCGTTCAACCCTCTAATAGAATTAGCAGATCCGTCTAGCGTAACAAGGATCTTCTTGAATCTGTTTTTTAGCATATGTATATATGATCATGAATTCGATTTAATATAGTTCTCTAACAGGTAGGAAACATACCGATATGTTATGAATAAGGATACTTCGGATAGGCTGATAAATATCAAAAAATAAGTCAAATCAATCAAGAACCAAGACTAGGTAGTCAGTAGTTAAATTATATTACGTATTCCTTTTAACACTTATTGATTGATTTGGATTATAAGGTTGATTTTAGTGAACCCATACCAAAGATGATTGAAAGACTAAAGCGTGAGCATCGTGATTTCGAATCAAATTTGGTTCAGATAGAAGAGAAAAGTAGAACTAACTCAAAACAAGCAATAGCTATGCTAAATGATTTAGGAAAATCCATCCTTCGACATGCAGTAGAAGAAGAAGCAAGAATCATGCGTGTGATTATGCAAAAAGTAAAAGATCAATCCGAACCATCTATCAAAGTGATGCAAGAACATAGACAGATTATAGAATTCCTTGACAAAACCATTTCTCAACTCAAAAACTTTTCCCAAGAAGAGTCAGCCAGAAAGATTAAAAAGTTTGTTGAGGATTCGATAAAGCATTTCTCAGAAGAGGAAGAAATTGTTTTTCCTCTTGCTCTAAAGGCAGATTCGATATAGTGCACAATGATGTAAAGCATAAGTAAATTAGAGTATATCCACTTTCACAAGTAGTGTACTAACATAACAATAAACCAATTTCTAATGATTGAATATTAGGAGTCGTTCAGGATAGCGCTTTCACGTTCAGTTATAATGGGAGATCTATCTGATAGAGCGAACAAGTCCTGCAGCCCTTGTAACTTCAAAAGCATTTCCATAATGTCTTTCTTCAATTTTTTGAAGTAAAGGCAATATCTCTTTGCAATCTAATCTGCATCCTGGATCTGATTCTTGCTGTTTTTGTACAAATTCTATTATTTTGTTCTTGTCTGCTGGAAATCCCACGTTCATCAAAATTCGTCCCATAGCTGCAGCTTCTGGAAAGTCTGTAACAATCTCATCGTCTCTTCTTTCTCCTACCACTCGGTCTTGTTTCTCTATTATATTTTGTGTTTGCTCTTTATTTTGTTCTGTAGGTATTTGCTGATCATATGCATGTCTGCTATTATTTGGATTATTAGATGACGGTGGTGAAGAGGACATAATCCATAACACCGCGGTATCGTTTTTAAGTGTTTAGCGGATCCAAGACATTTTCGATTGCAGATAAGTGCAAATAGATCAATCGTTTTAATACCTGCATATTCAACTCTAAAATCATGCCAATAGATCCAGAATTTCCAAAAAATCAACAAGTAATAGGTAAGCATTTGCATTCTGATGGTGAACACTTCCACTTTGTTTGGGGTCCAGGAAGAGCAGCCGAGGCTGCAAAGGATGAGAATGTGAAGTCAGCTTATTCAGCAAGAGGAGAAGAAATTGTTCCACTAGGAGTGCATGGTACTATGGTGGCACTTGACTTCGACTCCTGTATAGCAGACGGTGCTTGCATCGAAGCCTGTCCCACACAAGTATTTCAATGGTATAGAACTGAAACCGATGTACCTGCAATTGAGATGGCTAATGCAACAAGCGCTGGAAATGGTAGCACCATTAAGCACGGAAGAAAGGACTATACAGACAAATCTGATCCAATTAGAGAACATGATTGTATCTGGTGTATGGCTTGTGTCTCGGTATGTCCAACTCAGGCAATCAAAGTAGACCAATCTAACTTGGAGTTTCACGAAAAAGCCGCTGGAACGTTCAATGAGGCTCTATCCAAGGGCAGTGCACCACCACCTCACGCACATTAATAAACAACTTTTTACTTTATTTTTTTACTGTGGCGCTTCTGTTATTACGTGAGAGTGAGCTAATTACACTCTAAGAGAGTGTTCTAACTATGTTAGAATAAAATGGGGAAAATTCTTGAAATGGAAAGCATTCTTAGATATAAATCAGCTGTGTCTTACATATAATGACATTATTACGAGAATGGTATCTAAGCCTAGATAATTGAGACTGAAACTGGACAACATCTGCCAAGGACTTACAAGCTAGAAGAGACGAGTTATGATGGCGGGCAGGACGATCTTGAAGCTAAGATGACACAAGTAATCCAGAGATCTAATGAATGGGCCAACAAAATTCAATTAGGTGCGTTTTATCAGAATGAACATATACATAAAGAAAGAATCCTTACGCGAATTCATAACTATATGGAAATCCCTCAAAACAAGCCATCGAAGATCAGAGTCATAGCCCCCATAACAAATATTCAGAATATATAAGATACACTTAGACGTGATAACTCATGGAAAGTAGAACGTGCCGATGAAACCAACGATTAGCTAAATGATACTCTCTATCTCTTTTTTAATTTTCAAATCCTTCGTTACGACATGTATGCCTTACAGCTTAGGTCCTACCAATAATAAATCTATATTAGTAATATGTGAATTTCACCTCGATTCCATTTGCTCGCTAAAAATGCAAGGCATCGCAACAACACGAGGAAAAGAACAAGGAAAGTAACAACTACTATTACATTTCGCATCGATGCAGACACTATAGACAAATTACGTGCTGAATCTACTAGGCACGATGTAAGCTTAAACACACCTGTTAATAAAATCCTTAAAAGATATGTGCAATGGGACATGTTCGAACCTCAAGCCGGAACAATGCCTTTAGCTAAACCTGTGGTGGCTGAACTTCTTGTAAATATGAGCAAAGAACAGATTACATATTTTGCAAAAAATATTGCCAAGACCGCAGTCCAGGATATCCTTTTAGTGATGAAGGGAAAGATAGATTTGGATTCATTTTTATCTTGGTTTGAAACTCTAATGGATAAGGCATTTATTGAAATTAACCATACATTGGAAAAAATGATAGCACGCATAGATACACCATAAAGCACAATCTCGGAGAGAATTGGGCCTTGCTTATTAAGAGTCTGCTTCAGATAATTTTTAATGATGTGTTCGGAATACGTATTGATATTATTAATCTATCAAATACGACACTCGTGTTTCAATTTGACTATTCATATATAGAACCAAATACAATACCGTGATTATCATTTGTTATACAAGGTATGTAAAGGTAAAGACATAGATAATAAT
>JAICVW010000279.1 GCA_025935105.1 Nitrososphaeraceae archaeon | reverse complement strand
GGCAAATTCCCTAATTAACGAGACAGACAGTCGGTGTATATGTTGTGAATCTTTTATCTGAGGCTTTTTGCAGAGAAAGGGCTCGAGTTAAGATACAGCCCTTAAATGAATTGCTCCAGCCGCCTGTAGACATCAAATCCAGCTCCTTCAAGGCTCAAGAGTATGGACGTCAGTTACTTGATAGAAGAATTCGACTTTATCTACACCGAATCCCCTGATTCTTCGTATTCTGCCTTCCTTGGTCAGGCGTGCAATGGCATATCTTACTTCGTATTTACTTCCAATCTCTCTTTCGAGCTGCTTGCCTGTGACTCTGCCGCTATTATTTCGGACGATAGAATAGACGTGTTCCGTCCAGTCATATTTTGAACTCTTGTCGAGCTGAATAGAAGTCATCTTACTTAGCAGGAGTTCTAGCTTTAAAAGTAATCGAGACAATTTTTTTTTACTCGGTGTGAAGAGGGATATACGTACTCTATCATGTGAACATATATCAACAGAAAAGGGACTAGCCGAATTGAGAAATTGTTTATCCTCTATCTACCATCGATAGATTGAGCAATGGTTTAATCAAGTCAGCAACTCTAGACAAATCCTCGTAAGTTGCTATATGCCTTACTGGCCATCTATCATCTGGGCTATCTTGACCGAATCTGGGTATAATATGAACATGTAGATGTGGGATAATCTGATTCGCTGCTCTTCCGTTGTTTTGGCCTACGTTGAAACCTTTAGCTTTTACAGCCATGATGGTTGCCTTAGAAACAACTGGAACCAATGTATAGAGTTTTACTATTTCACTTTCAGGCATCACGAGCAAATTGTCATAGTGTTTCTTAGGAATTATAAGTGTGTGTCCTCTACTTAAAGGATACTTGTCCAAGAGGACAAGAAAACTGTCGTCCTCATAGATTCCGATGTATGGTAATTTCCTAGCAATGATGTCGCAGAAAATGCATGAAGGATATTCCAATGGTTTTTTCTATAAGGATTGAAGCATATTTATGTATATTAGATTCAAGGCGGTATGTCTGCTATAGTATCCATCAAGTCAATTCTGTATTTTTGCTTGAGCTCTTAAATAATGGAATGGCGACTCTACGGTGATTGATCAAAAATTGGTTGCGGGCCATAAGATTAAGATTTTTGATGTCCTCTGTGGTCGCCGTAAGCAGTGGCTTGGTGCTTGCCGTTTCAAAAGAGCATGAAATTAACTTTGTCTATGCAGCACTTACCTATATTGGGGTCATATGTCTCCATGCAAGTATTGACCTATTAAATGATTATTGGGACTACAAGAGGGGAATTGACACCAAAACGCTCAGGACCAAATATAGTGGAGGGACTGGAGTACTTCCAGATAAGTTATTAGCGCCATCTCGTGTATATGTAGTAGGATTAATCCTTCTCTTCCTCGGAGCACTTATCGGTACATACTTTGCCTTTATGAGGGGGATAATGGTAGTTTTTATCTTAGGTTTTGCTATTGTGGCGGTTTATTTTTATTCATCAGATATCGTCAATTTTGGCCTTGGGGAATTCTTCGTAGCGATCAAAGGCGCTTTCATTGTAGTCGGATCCTACTATGTTCAAACAGGGACCATGGGCCTTCCTGCAGTTTATTTGGGCACCATCGTTGGAATATTATCTGCCGCAGTGTTGATTGTAAACTCCTTTCCAGATTTCGATGCGGATCGCTCTAGCGGACGACGGACATTAGTGATATTGTTTGGAAAACCACGAACGGCAAAGGTGTTCAAGGCGCTAGTTGTTTGTCCTTATATCTTGATAGTTTGTGGGATATTCCTTGGTTATTTCAAATTTTACTCCCTGCTATCGCTCGTTTCCCTACCGCTCGCAATTAATGTAGTCAAACGTACTAATACCTTTTATATGCAAACAGATTGTTTACTGTCAGTTATGCGTGAAACATTATTATATTCCAGAGCTACAAGTGTCGCCCTAACGTTAAGTTTGCTGCTATAGATCAAGACACTAACCCTACGTTCACTATTTGTTTTTTTGCACCCCGGAGTATGAGTCCTCCAGGTAAGCAGAATACACTTACAAGCCACCAAATTTGATCATGTCTGACAGCCTCGTGAAGAGATGTAGATAACACCGCTAAGGTTCTACTTGGAAGATAAATTTTAACGTGCTAAATCATCTTGACAGGATATTATTTTATTATATGGAATTGATCAACCTAGAACCGGACTATGGTCAACTGCTAAAATCTTTGGCTTAGATTAATCAGTTTTTATTGCTTGTGCAACTCAACAGCAAAATCAGACGGATTAAGCGCATTACCGCACACTCTGCATCGGTTATTGCTAGGTCTTAATATATCCCTGACTGACTTTAGGCTTATTATTTTGTTGATGACGGAACCGCATTTGCCACAGATAACTTCTATAGATGGATATGACATATGAATGACAGACCAAGGTATAGAGATATCAAACTTTGTATCAACAGAGATTGACGAAATCAATAGTAATTGCTTGAATGGCAGCGGAAGAGAAAAGAACCACTAAAGAATTATTAATTGTACGATCTCTTACCATTTTTGCCATGCCAGTCGATCCAGTATGCGGAATAGAAATGGATGCAAAGCTCGCTACAATGCTTATTCATCAAGGTAGAAATTATTACTTCTGCTCAGAAGGTTGCAAGAAGATTTTCGTCAAAAAACCACGCAAATACAGATGATGGATAGTACCTTCCTCTTACTTAAAACTAGATCTCATAAGCACCTTAATTTAGGTCCCTAATACTCTCATCATGACTAGGAGCGGATTATATTTGTTCTCTGCGGTTTGTACTTATAAGCAGGACAGATATTTTTCATACAAAGTTTTAAAAACTAAAGAGTTGTATGAGTCTAATATATTCTGTCACGCTGGATGTGAGAGACATTTCAGCTTTCAATCAAGACCAACAAAGAGCGACTCAGGTTACGTTGAAGTTTGACACCTCAGATTCAAATGCTATGGTCAATGCATATATTCATTTTAACACACACTTCGAGCAGAGTTGAACTGAGCTTGTTAGGATATTGAGCAATATTACAAAGTGCTAAAAACTGGAGGATTACACTAATCAATCGACTAGTCAACTTTCGACTCTTGTCGGACGAAGGAGAACGGTTTCCAGGGAAATCAAATATACTGCCGTAGAATTTGTTAGAACAATCTTCAAAATATTTGTGTAGGTTACCTTCAAACTATGTATCTATTCTTGTTTCTATCATGGGTCTATTCCAGGTTGTTCTAAGTTTCAAATTGCTCATCTAGAATCTCAGGCCTAATCGTGGCGGGATATAAGATGTTTTGTTAACATAAGATTATTGACTTAATGGCTATCCGAAAATTGGTGATATTTGTTTGTTATAGACTTACTATATCTGAACGATAAAGCTAAGCCATGCTAGCAGATCTTGTAATTTTGTGATATCCAAAGACTGGTGTTGAATCAGCATATGAAAATACCTGATGTATTATGGGATAAGATTATTCCGCTACTACCATTACGCAAGAAAAAGAAGAAGGCTGGTCGGCCAAGAATGGATGATAGGATGGCAATCAATATGAATGCTATTTTCTATGTTTTACGTACCGGTTGTCAATGGAATGCTGTGCCTAGAAATCTCGGAGCTTCATGTACAGTACATGATAGATTTCAGGCATGGAGGAAAGCAGGTGTATGTAGATGGATTGATATTTGGTTTATCTGTTTATGATAAAAAGGCTGGAATAGATTGGAAATGGCAAGTTATGGATGGTACAATTACAAAGGCTCCTCTTGGGGGAAAAATGTACAGGCGCAAATAAATCCCATCACCAGACGGAGCTAAATCTGGTACTACGCGAAGTATGATAGTAGATGTTAAAGGAATACCTCTTGGTATAACTGTAGATGCTGCCAATAGACATGATATGAAGATGACTATACAACATTACAAAGTATAGTCGTTCATAGACCAAAACCAACAATCATAGTAAAGCAGCACATGTGTCTGTATAAAGGATATGATTATCCAGAAGCGTATGAATTATTGGAATACTACGGTTTTGCTTTTCATATATACTTACAAAGCAACAGGTCTTTTCGGATAGGTTCTTAAAGCTGTGTGGATGAAACAATTAATCTACTAGAAAGCATGATAAGATTGATGCTTTAATATTGGAGATTGTAATTTGTTAGATTTAATGAGAGAAAAATTTTTGAATGATCCAACATGTACTTATCTTACACAGTTAAAACTTCAAAGTACTCAAATTTTTGAATTTTTAGAGAAATAAACCCGACAGGATATATCGAATTGGAGAGGTTCTTTACATGAAAGCTGCCTACGTAAGCGGAAGAAACAAAGTTTCCATTGGTGACGTTGATATTCCAAAAGTCGGCGATCATGAAGTTCTCGTTCGTATGAGATCTTGTGGAATATGCGGCTCTGACTTGGAGAAGGTTTACGGAAATTATATGATGGCTTCAAATAGGCTAGGTCATGAGCCAGCAGGAATTATATCTGAATATGGACGATCAGTTGAAGGTTTCAAAATAGGCGATAGAGTATTTGTTCATCATCACGTTAGCTGCAACTCATGCCACTATTGTTGGCATGGCAAATTCACCATGTGTGACCTCTATCAAAAGAGCAACATCGAACCGTGCGGTTTGTCTGAGCTGATTCTGGTACCTAAAATGAACACTATCAAGGGTGGTCTCATGAAATTGCCCGAGGGTTTGTCTTTTGATCAGGCTGCACTTATTGAGCCTCTGGCATGCTGCATAAGAGGGCTCTCAAAATGCAGTATACAAAAGGGTGATGATG
>JAICVW010000170.1 GCA_025935105.1 Nitrososphaeraceae archaeon | reverse complement strand
ATATAGCCTTAACCTAGGATGAGCGTTCCATGTTGTTTTATGCCATTTGTTCAACTTCGGAAAAATGTATTAGTTTTATCGTTTGAAAAGCCAAAATACCTATTAAGGATTGTATGTCTTGATGCAAAACAAAACGAGGCCACTTGGAGTCACTGTTATTGGAATTTTAATTATAATAGCCGGCATTCTGACAATTCTGGTAGGAATAGGGTCAATTGCCGTTGGACCGCCTAACTTACTGGGCTTAGTATTTGTTGCATTTGGCGTCGTATCGTTAGTAATCGGTATCGCATACCTTGTTATGGGCTACGGGTTGTTGAAGGGAAGAGGGTGGGCGTGGACTATTTCTATGATAGTATTGATTATTGGAATTATCATAAATCTAATCTCACTTCCTAAAGCAGTTGCATCGGGTTCGAACTTGTCAGGAGATATTGTAAGTATAGCCATTAGTGCGTTCATTCTATACTATCTTTACAGACCTCATGTTAAGGCATACTTTGGGAAGGCAACATTCTAAACTCAATTCAATGTTTCAATTATTGGCCATAAACGATCCCTCGGTTTCCTCCCTGAGCATTGTCCTACCGATTTTGTCACTGACCCGTCAACCAACATTTCAGGGAGAGAGAATGTTTCAAAATGTGGTAGCAAAGGACGCACCATTTCGTTATCGCGTAAAGCAGCACTCCTCATAGAAATAACAGAATCGGTCGAATTTTGATTGTAGCATCATAGTATCATGACAGCATGGTCACGTTTTATTCAATGTAAATCCACACTTTTATTCTAATTATTCTTATTCGGCGTTATTATTATGGTTGGCATTTAAGGTGAGATGTAAGAAATGGTCTAACATTTACTTCCATTCCCAACTTTTCAGGGTAGAATTTCCCTCTGGATCAATCTCTGATTCAAAAACAACTACCATATTATTTAGAAACTCCAATTTTCCAGTCGATTCCGTGAAAAAATTTGCTCCACGCCATTTTATGCCAGAGGATGTCATTCTTCCAATTCCCTCACCTGTCCATGTTGCCATACCTGATTCTGCCGAGAATACCCCTTGTGCTTTTCCATGAAGAATCCCTGGTGATGAAAGTTTAGCGACAAACGTCACAATTTCATTGATCCGAACTCCTTTAGCGCTTCCAGTAGATGACGCACTTGTTTCAATAGTTGGGCCCTCTGCGTCCAAAACTCTTTGGCCAGTAACCTTCCCTTTTAAATCTGTTATTTGATCTCCTAGCATTTCATGAAAAGATGGTTTACTCAATATTTAAGAGGTGTTATAAAATAAGGGCGCCCGTTCTTGCCACGGGCACATCACATAGTGGCAACGTGGTAGTAGTTAAATTGAAATCTTATTGACATCAGAGATGAAGAAATCTTGTACATTCATAAATTTGTGAACTCGGCACGCCTAGAGAATGCCAGAAGTGACTGAGTGATATCTGGGTTGACGGACTCTGATTTGGATCGGATGATTGATACAACAAAATAACCGTCCAAATCCATTAAATAACCAATAAGTTTTCTGGTAATTTATCAGACGGTTAATGAACATCTTCCCCCCTCCAGATCAAAGACTTTATCCCTTCCGTTTTTACGCAGAAATGAGACGTCTTAATCCTGTTGCATATGATGATCGCAGTAATTTTTGGGGCGTCTTCCGTTATAGCGACATACAAAATATTCTAGGAGATTATATGACATTTTCGTCTGCTCCTCCAAAATTAGATTCCCCGTCTACCGAAAAAAATCAGAATGCAAATGCAGCGGCCCCTTTCCAACGTCCAAGCCTGTTGCAATCCGATCCTCCATATCATAGAACCCTACGTGGTGTAATCGCATCTGCATTTACTCCAATAATAATAGCAAAACTCGAGCCACACATAGAGAATATTGCTCATGAAATGCTTAATCGAGTGATTCAAAAAGGAAGTATGGATCTCATAGATGATTTGGCTTACCCATTGCCAGTAACAATTATTGCTGAACTGCTCGGCGTGCCAACAGAAGATCGTGATCTGTTTAGAGGATGGGCGGACAGGATTGTATCCTCAACTGCAGCGGAAGGTGATGTGAGTGATGATGAAAATATCGTTAGAATGATTGATGGAATGGACTTGTACTTTAGCAATATTGTAGAAGAACGAACAAAAAACCCACGCGAAGATCTTATAACCAATTTAATCAAAGCCCAAGCTGATGGACGTCATCTTTACAAGGATGAAATCCTTACTTTTTGCAGGCTTTTGCTTCTTGCTGGACACGTAACAACAGTAAATCTAATAGGAAACACGATTCTTTCATTACTGCAAAATCCTCATGAATTTCGGCTTGTACAAAGTGATCGTACCTTGATCCCATCAACAATAGAAGAAGTCTTACGTTACAGATCACCCGTTCAGGCAGTTGCTCGTATTGTTACTAAAGATACTAAGCTTGGAGGACAAAAGCTACAATTAGGACAGAGGATTATAGCATGGCTGGGTTCAGCCAATCACGATGAATCCGTGTATGAAGACCCCGAGCGGTTTGATATAACCCGCAACAAGTCTTCTCATCCGTCCCATATTGGATTTGGCCATGGAATCCATTTTTGCGTGGGTGCTCCCTTAGCTCGTTTGGAAGGACAAGTGGTACTGAAAGTAATCCTTCAAAGATTGCAGGATTTGGAGCTGGACAACAGAGACAAGGAAAACAAACAAGAGGATCTAGTTCCACTTCAAAGTGTTTTCTTCCATGGAGTGGCTCACTTGCCCTTACTGTTTCAAAAACGGTCAGACAACGGTTGAAATTAAGAATAACAAAATCGGCGCCTGAACTGTCAGGAATATTCAAGTGATCAGCCTTGTTTTTGACGCACCAAAAACATACAGTAAGTATATTATCAAATTGCAATCTGATGGCGTAACAGATAACGAACCTAAACATTTACAGATTTTTGGACAGTGCACGCTCGAAAGCGACAAGAATATGCCGAAAATACAATTTGAAGAAGAAACGACATATCCAAACTAAGTGACAGTAATGCTGTCTCAATTAATTTATTATGGGCTAGAAGATCTGCTGTTATGGAGTGTCAACGGATTGCAAACACTGGGCAATGAGCATATTGAAAGACATCTTTGACCATACTTCCAAAGAAATATTCTTCTACGGTAGTCATACCCTTAGTACCAATTACTATAACATCCATCTTATTTTTCTTGGGCCAGGATCTAAAAGTGCTATATTCAACTATCGTTATTCCTACGTTAACATTTTTCTCAAGTACTTCTTTTTCTATATTAATTCCCTCTTTCCCTACTATAAGGCCAAGTCTGTGATTTCGGGCAGTTGACGAAAGAACTGGCGCTGGATTCATTTTCTTGGAGACGACAACGTGTCAGAAATACTCAACTACCGCGCGATACGTTAGACCGATACGAACTGTTACTTTAGGATATCCCAAGTAAACATACCTGTTGAGAGGTCTGGATTTATTCCCATTGAGGACTTAGTTCCATGAGAGATGGCAGGCATTCTTAATATCGTAGGGTTGCTCTTTGGTTGTTATAGAGATTAATCATCTATTTGTACAGGAGCATATCAGAAAATGGACCAATGCGTGGAACGATCACGACTTGAAGAAGATCCTTTGTTTCTACTCTGAGGATATATTGTTCTCTAGCCCCAAGGTGAAATTGGTATTTCCTGATCGACCATCTGCAACAATAACAGACAAGAGAGAACTTGGAGAGTATTTTTCGCATGGTTTGAAGAAATTTCCAAACCTACATTTCACACCGGTAGACTCTTTCTTAAAAGATCAGAAAATGATACTTGAATATCTCGGAGCTCCAGATAATAAGATACGATGGTCTGTGATGGAGAAGTTTGAATTCAATGCTGTCGGATTAATCACAAAATCTCGTTAGTCAATTGTCCAATGCTGTCGGATTAATCTCGTTAGTCAATTGTCCTTACAAGATTTATGAATGGGCGAACTGCGTTCAGTTCGCCTGCTTTCAATGGAACTATGTATGTCGGAGTAGGCTTTTGATTAAAGTCAAATGCATTTATGAGATTGTTTGCGTGAAGATCTCTTTCGGTCAAAGGCTGAAGGTTGAAGCGCCATTCGATGAATTTTAGCATTGATTCAAACTGATACTGTGTGTGATCTATGTATCCTGGTTTTGCATAAGGTGATATTATTAAAGTAGGCATTCTAAATCCTAGTCCGTATTTATCAATTTGGGGTGGTGGGATGTGATCGTAGAATCCACCGTAATCATCCCAGGTCAAAATTATGGCAGTACTATTCCAATAAGGACTGTCCATTATGGAATTTATCACGAGTTTTACCCAGTTCATTCCTGTAGTTATATTGGCAGGAGCATGTTCACTGATAGGAAAGCTAGGGATCACCCAGGAAACTTGAGGGAAAGCACCCGTCTTCAAATCTGTGAAAAGGTGTGCCCTGTTCACAAAATGCGGAGAGTACTGTGAGGTGTATGTAGATGCCTTTGCAGAAAACGGATTCCAATATTCGAATGCTCTCCCACTGTTTACAGCAGCCTTGTAATTGCCGGTCTTGACAAAATGATCATAATATTTCCAGGTAATATTTTGGATATTGTTCATAAATAGATCTGCAATTGTCTTGGTCAGGTTTGATTCCTCAAGATACACTCTTGCCACTTGATCTTTTAGATTACCTGTCAGTGGATTAGGATTCACCCCAAAATTGGCGGTAGAGCCAGAAGTTTTAGAATTTCCCCCAGCAATAGTACTGGCATTTTCGTTTTGATTCAAGATGTTGTTGTTAGGCGGCCTATGCATCTTATATAAGAAGGATGTAGCAGGTGCCTGGCCTGCAACAGCATACCAATGATTTGGCAAACTGTAGCTTAGGACAGAAGAATAAAAGTTATCCGCTAATACATAATGTTTTGCTAAATTCCAGTAGTATGGTATCGTCTTGTTATCATAATATGACATAGTTTGTGGATTCTCATTTTCTGCTATCATGTAGCCATCCATTTTTCCGTTATCATATGCAGCTATGGATGATTGATAGCCATGAGGCATATCGGCAGAAACTGCTCTGGTTGATAGAAATGGCTTAACACATCCGATTTTCGGATTGTCTGGAGATAAAGGTACACATACTCCTTCTGGTATCCCGTTAGCGCCAGGATATGTTCCAAAATAATTATCAAAACTTCTATTTTCCTGCATTATCACGACAATGTGTTTAATCGGGCTCGTTGACGGGTTAATGTTACTAATGAGCTGCGCGTTTGCTAGTGGATAAATTATATTGCCTGCGACTAGACTAGAGACCAATGAGAAAGAAAGGATAGAAAAGAGGCGCAAATTCTTTCCTAACATAGCCTTGAACCAGAAAGTACTGACTTGAATATAATTGATGCTTTACCAAGATCTGAGTGAAAATCCACAAATGATCAATCGATCAATCGATCAATTCAGATACCGCTTTTGTTATATGATCCCACGGCAAGACCATTCCTAAGATCTTGCTGTGTTTTGGAGAAATAACATGGAGGAACGAAAGTTAATACAAATTCGAAGCAATACGCATCTAGAGTGTAAGAGGATCAACATAATGAACCCATCGTAATATTGCTAACTAATTACAGCGAACCTATAAATGAGGTTAGAGGCATGCTTGATCCTTCCGGGGTCATTTAATGACATTATGACAGTTATCAAAACTTTGTAGCTTCTTCTACTTTATTTCATTTTATTTTATGTTATTATATTATGACTATTTGACGTGGGGACCAGTAGAATTGAATTTTAGCCAATAGACTTGAATTTTGAAAGCGATTTCCAGAGATACCACGTTGCTACCGTTCTATATGGCTTCCACGGTTGGGAAATGGTTAGCATTTCAGATGGCTTTGGAAGCTCTGAGAGAGAATAAATATTCTTCATTGCTTTCTTTACACCAAGATCTGAAACTGGTAGCACGTCTAATCTTCCAAGACAAAATATTAGAAACATCTCTGCGGTCCATCTGCCAATTCCTTTTACTTGCACTAGAAGGTGTACAATCTCTTCATCTGCTAACTCTGGGAGCTTTGATAGATCCAGCGCCTTCTGCATTATTTGTGTAGAGAGATCTTTAATGTATTCGATTTTGCGATTGGATAATCCAATTTGTGCCCTAAATACAGAGTT
>JAICVW010000210.1 GCA_025935105.1 Nitrososphaeraceae archaeon | reverse complement strand
TCATCTCTGCGCCCATGTGCCGGTCCTCATTCTACCCCCCCCCTTGTACTACTTCTGCGTCTTGCTCTTACCGCTCACTTTCTGACATATTTTTTATCCACTAATGAATATGAATAACAAACTTGCTGAGGTTACTCTCGACCTTTTTGAAAATCGGTCATGCTCAGTTAAAAGAAGAGGTATTAGCTTACTGTTATCTATAGAGCAGAATTAAACTCGAGTATATAACGCTTTAGAGCGCCTATGGGATTTGCAGGTCAAGGATGACAGTTACAAAATATTGTTTTTTAAAAATGAAAAGAGAAGCCAATAAGGTGTCTGCATTTGCGAAGTTAGATCATATGATAAGAGCATAAATCCACTTCACCATCTTACGTAGACTTGAATTGACCAGGAGAATTTGTGAAGACTTATTAGGATTTACGGTCATATGAGACTCAATTAGCAGATTGAAGAATAACTGTCCAAACTAGCAGAGATAGATTCATCCCATACAGATGTCGTAAATTGCAAAAAACTGTCGGAATAGATCTTGAAATCACAATGAATGTATCTACTGTATCTGAATCTAGGATCCAATTTTGAAGCCATGTTCAAGTCCCTTAAAGTTCTGTAGAGGGAGGAAGTTGGATTAGAAAAGCCAATGTCTTGCCTAAAAGTGGGCTAACTGAATTGAAAAGTTGATAATTCCTTATTAGCATCCTCTAGTCTTTTGTCATGCTTTTACCTTAGGAAAATTAGTGGCGGATTTGAAATTCTTGGGTCTCTATTTGTCCCAATTCTTGACTACACGTACGCTGGATGCAATATAGAAGTAGGAATCAACTTCTACGTACTCAACTACATGAGAATAACAATCTAAGCAAGGAGAGCGCTCAGCGTTGACAGGAGAAAATAAGGTACAGAAAAGCTTTCTTAACTATATTTCATTCAATGAGGAAATGAATGCCCTGTGCTTTCACTTTCAGCACTACTTAGCATGCTGTGTGAGTGCAGTATACATGGGTTATCGATTCATGACTGTTTGAAATCCTCTTAATTGAGGAAATCAGGAAAAGTGCGCTCCTTCATGTCATAATATTGTCTAGATACCTACCAGTAAAGATACATATAAGTGGACTTTGGGGTAGGGTATGGAGTAATATGAATAAGGACATGATGTGTTACTTTTTATACCCTTAGGTTCCAGCAAATACTGTAAGTACCTACATGTCCACTATCACGGAAAGGTTATCTAAAATTTTGATTGCCGTAGACGGTTCTGAGCAGTCATTTCATGCAGCATATTATGCAGTTGCTATTGCTCAGAAGTACGATGCTGAGCTATATGCATTATACGTAACATCATCTCCCACGTTGTATAATGTCTCATCTAAAATGCCTGAAGATCAAATCCCAGATGAGGTAAGAAAATTCATACATAATGCCAAGAAACATTCTCAGCCTTGGTTTAACAAGATTAGTGAAAATATAGCAGCTTCAGCAGCAGGAAAAGAGAATACAATAATTGCTACCATTCATCTAGAAACAGAAGTAGTAGTTAGTCCTATTTCAGTTGTAGGCACTATCGTGGAATATGCTGAACGTAACTATATTGATTTGATTGTAATGGGCACTAGAGGAAGGTCTGGCTTTAAGAGACTATTGCTTGGTAGTACAGCGTTAGGAGTTGTAACCTATGCACATTGTCCTGTACTAATAGTAAAGTGAACTAGATCAATCTTATAAGTTCCAAACTACATATTACCTACTCTTTACATTCAGATTTAGTTTTAGCAGCACTTTTATGTTAATACCAATATTGATAGTGAAAGCATCTGTCACTGGAATAGAAACTAGGATCGAGTTGTCTAATAGAAGTTTTCCTATGAATAACAATATGACGGACGAACTGATCGGGCCTCGACTGGCTATTTTACAACTGGACTCATATAGGCAGTTCCACGGTCTAGCCTTCGATCTCTGTAGAAGAAACGGATATACATTTTCCGAAAATCCTAATAAACTAGCATTTAGGGCACTATCTCCAACAACTAAACATGAATATCCAATAGTTTTAACAGGTGTAATAATAATAATCACGATACTTTCAATTCCCACATACTTGCGATTCCTTCGGAGTCAAGAAGTAACGAAACCACAGGCATTTTTTTTGATCGTTTCATCTTTGTCCTTTTCTATAAAAGTCATAATTTTCTCTTTTGGTCGACAATGTCTTTTTGATTGCAATTTTTCATTACTTCTCATCTTGTTCATACTCGCCTAAGGCTACTCATCAGACCTACCATGGAGGAATGTTTGAGTATGAACTTAGAATAGAACAAGAGAGAAATTATATAATCACAATCCATCATAAATTCGGTGAGAAATGGTCTTACTGGTTAAAAGAATCTATTTCAATTGGCCTATTTAAGAACATTCTTGGAATAAGTCCTAGAATTAATTTAAGCAAAAGTTCTGTAGTGTTTTCATTTATTGTACCATAACATGTTAACTTGACTTTTCAGATCTATCAGTATTGGATTAACAGACTCGATACTAGACGTATTTTTCGTCTAATACTTACCAAAAATTAGAAAAACCCCTTTGATTTGATGCAGTCGATGTGTTCATTCTTCAGGCATTTGTCAAACATTTCACCGAATAATTTTTTATTCTCCTCCTTTAACGTGCATTCAAAGCGATCTTATGATTCAATTTCTATCGTTAGAATCTCTCCATCCGGAAATCAACTCATGTGGTGATGATTATTGTTAATACAGTCCTTTTAAGAACTAAAGTAACAAAAGGGTAGGGCGCCTATACCAGTTAGCATTAGTTAGCTTATACTCCTAGTGAAATGGGTACGCATATTCAATTTGAATCGTTTAGTTCTAAGGTACTTACTAACCCATTCTGAATTCAGTGAAGGACGGATAATTAATATACTAATAGTAGAAGGTCCTGTTTTGACATATTCCAGCATTCTTCCAATACCATGAATTCTGGCGATGTTGTTGATAACCATACAGATACAAGGACATCTTTGTACATTTCAAAATAGTCTCTAATCTTTTGTTATTTATAATGTTGTAGAGCTTAACCAGAAACAAACAGATAGCATTTTGGAAACTTATTGTATTTGTTTCAAATAGTTATAGAAATCAGCTTCATTAAACCTGTCATACTGTCTAAACAACTGTTTATTTACCATTCAAATATACCTATTGCCCTAAACAAGCACGAATGTCTATGAGAACCTGTTACACTTACTTTTAGCCTTGAGCTCTTATCAACCCATCCATACTTTTCTAACAAGAGCCATAGACTAAATAATTGGAATGAACACTGGTTTCTACAGGGCTGTGTAAATCATATTTTTATGGATTCAAATGAACCATCGTTCTTAGCTTTGTAATATAGATTTGCGTATTTGGTAAAAAAACCTACTTCAATTACTCCTGGGATGTTTTTTAACTCAGCTTCTTTCTTTTCTACATCTAAAATTGACGGAAAAACAGTATCTAAAATAAAATTGCCATTTTCTGTAACATATGGATAGCCTTCATTTAGCATCCTTAATTCTGGTTTTCCGTCATGTTTAGACTCTAGCTCCTTTTGTAATATGTATAAAGCAAACGGATGTAGCTCTATGGGAACTGAACGATCAAATGACTTTACATATTTGAATGATTCTGCAGTAATCACTATCATCTTAGCTCCGGAATGTAATACTTTTTCCCTTAATAAAGCCCCACCACCACCTTTTATCATGTGTAATTGTGAATCTAATTGATCAGCTCCATCAAAAACAATATCAATCTCGGGAACAAGATTGTTGTCAACTAATCTTAAATCTCCACCTAACGCTTCCTGCTTTATTTGAGTCGAACTCGCAATACATTTTAGGGTTTTCTTTATATCTGGTGGTAACATTCCTATCTCGTTAATAATCGCTGCAGCCATTGGTCCGCTTCCTAATCCTATAACCTGGTCATATTTTACAAATTGTTTTACTGCATCTTCAGCAATATTCCGAGCAGATTTTTGAAAAGATTCTGGAATCCAGATTGTCTTGTCAGATGGTTTTTTTTCCATTGGAGGATCACATAGAGCTGCAGCAAACAAGGATTTAAAGTGTATACTGCTTCTTTAAATGATGTTAAATATACGTCTCAAATAGAAAACTTACATGTAGCCAGATAATACATAGAGGCAGACTTTATGGGAGATAGTGCATCTAAATAAACAAACTGATAAAAAATGGCAAATATGCACAAAATTAGCCTGGTATAACAAAGGTTTTTCAATCATGTAATATAGTGTAGGAGCAGAGGATACTGGATATAATAATGACTCCGGATGCAAAAGATTCCAATAAGATATCATCCTTATCATTAGGCTACTGGGCTGCTCATGAACAACACTCTATGCAGGATTTGCTACAATTTGTTATAGAGGCTGAAAAAAATGGCTTTATAACTACAATGACTAGCGACCATTTTCATCCTTGGTGGCACGATAATGCTTATGGTAATTTCGCATGGGTATGGATAGCTACAGCTGCAGAGAGAACTAAAAGAATGGGATTTATCACGGCTGTTACTGCCCCAATATATCGATATCATCCAGCCATAATAGCACAAGCTTTTGCTTCGCTTGACATATTATACCCCGGCAGAATAGGTCTCGGGTTAGGTACTGGAGAGGCCATGAATGAAGTTCCTCTAGGATTTGATTGGCCACGACCAAGGGCCAGATTAGATAGAATGATAGAAGCAGCACAAATCATAAGTAGATTGTGGTACTCAGCAAAGGAAAATTGTAACAACACCTCTACTGATAATGAAGGCTTTGTCTATTTTAATGGAGAGTACTTTTTAATACGAAATGCAAAGCTCTATTCTCCTCCAACAACTCATATACCAATCTTTATGGCAGCTGCAGGCCCAGAATCTGCCAAAGCTGCTGCAATGTATTCTGATGGAATGATCACATTTCTAAGTGCAAAAGAATCTCGTAAGATAATAGAGATCTTTGATAAAGCAATAATAGAAAAGAGTAATGGCAATAAGAAGAGTAATAGTGGCGATACCAGTAACGGTAATATAGATCACATAGAGAAGATAGCTGAATACAAAGTATCTTATTCTGAAGATTATGAACAAGCCCTTAATTCATCAAGATTTTGGCGAGCTATCATGATAGATAATGCGTTTAACTCTAGCATAAGCGATCCGAGAAAATTAGAACAGAAGGCAAAACAGCAGGTTACTGATAAAAAGTTAAAAGAACATATAGAAATTACTGACTCGATCGAAAATTGTATAAAATCGATAGAAGAATATTTTAGGGCCGGTTTTAGTAAAGTGTATGTACATAGTACTAGCCCCAGCGAGATAAAATTTATACAAGAGTTTGGAAAAAAGGTGTTGCCTTATTTCCAAGAGCAGCTAAAAAAGTGATAAGTATAGCGCACACGGCAATCTAGAAATAGACGAACTGGGTATGGATATTACATTCATCCAATTCTAATATAACGAATTAATAGCAAAATGAGAACAAATGAATTTTGAAATGAAGGATTCATGCTATTGCACGGAGTTGGGGAACAACATTGTAAAAAATGGCTGCCTGCCTTCATGTTAATTTCCTTCGGGCACGATTCAACCACATTCTTATGAATCAAGAATTAATTGAACATGTAAAAACACTTAGTAAATCCAATTCATAAGATATTCTGGTTCTACATACTGGTCCTC
>JAICVW010000023.1 GCA_025935105.1 Nitrososphaeraceae archaeon | reverse complement strand
TGGAAAGATTCTTTATTTGGATGGCTCAAGAGTTTCAGAAGAATCCAGACACGATATGAAAGACTAGCATCACTCTATTTAGGATTCATTCAACTTGGCTGCATAATGATCCTAATGAGACTTTTCAGATGAGTTCATTATCAGCGATTGACAAAATGTTAGGAATAACAGCCATGTGTGTAGTGTAGAGAATACATAGCAGATGACGACGACCGCACATGACCTATTAATACCTCCTCCATCAGGTGAATATCCGATATTTTCTTTTGCTATATTGCGATCAAGCTGACACCCAAGCCAACTGAAATTTAGGATAGATACGCTTCGACAAATGGCCAGTTGGCTGGTTCTCTCGTGTCAGCGGGTAATGACGTCGTCTGGTTTAGACGCCTGGACATATAGACAACAAATCTATTTACGTCGTTTGCCCCTTATGGGAGTCTAATTCTTACTCCCTACAGAATCATTATCTATAGTAACGCGAGCCTGTTCTTTGTCGGACGTGTTCAACACCATCCAAAAGAAACACAGCTTTTACTGTTTCCATCTACACAGCTTTTACCAGTTTGTTACCATCATGTTACCAGCTGCTACCAATTTATTTTATATTGTTACCACAATGTTACCACCTGTTTTCAGCTGCTACCACCTGCTACCACAGAAATTGAGTCAGGCGTGAGATACCCACCGCTATGGGTACTGTTAAAAAATAAATTTGAAAAATAATATCGATTGACGTCTCTTCCTTTAGAGAACGATATTAAGTAAAAATGAGGCTAGACCCATGGTTACAGATAAGGCAATCAGCCATATCGAATTTGCATATAATTTGTTAGAAGTACTAATTTGATATGACACCAGTATAATCCTCATTGCTTTAAATTTAAATTATCTGGAGCTTGAATTATCATCGAAAGAAACAAGAAAGGAATAATGCGAAGAAAATTTGGAGCATTAGATGTTCGATCCTTACCTAAATCAGACTACCCTCCCTAGCTTACCAGTCTTCACATTGTAAACAAACCCATAGACAGGTATGTCCTCCGGAATGAATGGGGTTGATTTTATCCTGTCAACTTGATTCCGCACATTTTGCTCAAGATCAGTGAATGAGTAAAAATTTAGGCTAGAAGCACTGACTTTGTACTTACTTACAAGCTTCTTACGTAGCTCTTCGTCATTGAAGGTCAACATACCACAATCGGTATGATTTACAATCACGAATTCTTGTGTCCCTAAAAGCTCGTGAGACACTATTAGTGAACGTATAGCATCATCCGTGGCAATTCCACCGGCATTTCTTATGATATGTGAATCTCCTGTATTTAACCCCAAGATATTCTCAACTGTCAGTCTTGCGTCCATGCATGCAAGTACAGCAAGCTTCCTAGAGGGTGGAATCTGAAGGTCTCCAAACTTAAAACTGCTGGAATATTTTTCATTCGCTGCAAGCAAATTATTTAGCTCGGTCATCCTCTGTCAAAAGTGGATTAGAAAAAGGGAGAATATAATTGATTTCAAATATGCGTAGCTTACAGATTATATGTATATTTTGCATCGTTGTGGAAATTCTAATCTAGTCATAGTCTGGGTAGCCAAGGTGAGAACCCTATGACGATGATTTACAACCAGTCTGAATGAATCGGAGTATATAGTCTTTTTCTGGCATCATCCAGGCTGTTCCTCTCGACGATTAACCCTTGATTCTTAAGTTCTTCAATTGCATTCTGTATTGTTTTTCTTGGCAAATGACTTAAACTAATTAGTTCACTCTGGTCTACTGGATTTTTTGTCTTAATTATATAATAAATGAATTTGGAAGCAGGTCCGCTCTCAGGTTCCTTTCTAAGATAAGAAACACCGAAAGTTGCTTTTGACATAAACCCTCTACGTAGTGATTCGACAGATGAAATATCATCTGGGTTAATACCAAGTTGACCCGTTGACCAAATTCAGCAATCAAAGCAGATTGTTGGGACTCAATGGGACATTCGAAGATAAATTTTGGAGGAGGATATTTGGAAGTAAGTGCACCGACAAAATTCCATTTGACAGAACCTCTTTCATCATAAATACCAGCACTAATCCCCTCATTTGCTTCAATTACCACTTTCTCAGAGCCTATCTTTGCTATCGCCTCCTCTATTTTGGAAAGTGTTTCTTCAACACTCAATTGATGTCTAGGATCCTTTCTACCTATCTTCCAATGAAAATTAAGACCATTTGATAATACAGTGTTAACAAGCATAAAGACAAAAATAGAATCTTGATTGTAAACGAAGGTAGCACAATCTCAACGTTGAGACTAGACTTGGAACATAATGGGTTTATAGTTAAAACATTTACAGATCCTCTATTAGCATTAAATCATTTCAGTTCTGGTTTATTTGATATGGTCGTATTGGATCAAAAGATGTCAAAAATCAATGCGATTGAACTGCACAGGGAGTTTAAGAAAATAGATCATAAAGTTAGAATATGTATTCTAGGCTCCTATGACACATATAGAGCTTAAATACCAGGAATATGATGTTCGGTGAAATATCTTTGTATATAGACTAACACTAACTGAAATATAATTGCGGGCATCCTACTTTTGACAAATAACAAAATGATAATCTGAATATTGATCCAGACGTACTGCTACGAATGAAAAAATTGTAAATTGTAAATGACAGAGGAATGCATCAGTTGTAATAGAGGAGTAACTAAATACGTTCTTTTTGAAATATCAGAATTGGAGGATTTAGAAGAAAATGATTGCGAGTTAAAAGGACACTATGAGTTTATAGTATGTAGTGATTGCTGGGCTATGCAATACAAATCATTTTTACCTGGTACTCACTAAGCAATTTTCTATCTTAGCAATCTATATGGTATTTATTATAGATAATATATTAGTCCCTATATTATACATGATAAGATACTATTGCTGTATGGTTTATGTTCCTAAATATTCTGATTAGCAAAAAAGTCAGAAGGCAATGCTAAGGACGAAACAGATCGATTGTATCCCACAGTCATACGCAAACAGTTAGTTATCCTATACTCAATCAGATATGTATGAGCACATACATCCACACATATTGATGTTTTCCTTAAGGAAAGCCAAAACTTCAATAAGTGTGGCAGTTACCACCCTCCCATTGTTGATAACAGCTACTCTAGATGATAGCTTCTTTGTTGCAAAAGGAGCGATCCATCCTGGTTAACATGTCCTGAATAGTAATACTGCCAGAAAAACCTCAATTTCAATGATACCATGCCAACTAAGCTTTTAATAATTGATTATACTCAAATCAATCGTGACCAATATCCAGTTCATTTGACTTGATGTAGGACGAAGAATTTTCGACATAGATTTTAACTTTAGTTAATGATAGTACCTGCCGATTAATTATATTTATTATATTAGACATACTGATATTTCCCAGTTTAAAAGTCAGATATTGAAAAGGTCTGCGATATAACAGATAAAGGTACTAAATGAATGACTAGAATTTTAAAACTTATAGCGTCAAAAAAGGGAAAAAATTATGAATTCATGCAATGTAATATTGGCGTATATTAGATGAGTCTTAACCTAGAAACAGCCATATGTATGAGCTCTCTATAGAATACGGAATTCTGTTACAAATGCATTATGATATCATAGCGAGGTATGAGATGCGGATTGCATAAAAAAATTCCCTCCTAAGATAGAATTGATAATCATCGAAGCTTAGAACTTATCTTCAGAATCTAATACGCGGTGGGTTCATTTTCTAAGCCCTTAGCGAAGCTAGGATCTCTGTCTGAATGGTATTGTACCATCCCCATCTTCAATACTTTAAGTGCCAATAATGCACACTTCACTCTTGCTGGACCTAAATTTCTCAGTCCTATGCTCTCGAAGATATCTGATTTAGATGAACTAGTAACCGATATCAATGGTTTGTCCTTCACCAGCTCTGTAAGCATTGAGGCACTCGCTTGGCTAATGGCGCATCCCCTGCCTTCAAATTTAATATCTTTGATGACATTAGCTTCAACTTTCAGATGGATATTAACCTCGTCACCACAGAGAGGATTGCTATCGTGTATACTTACATCTGGACTAGCAATCCTTCCTTTGTTTCTAGGATTCCTATAGTGATCTAATATAGTTTCCCTGTAGAGATTGTCATTACTCATAACACTAATGGTCTCCTCGACGTTGAATGTATGAAACAGCAGATATAGCATCTTCATATCGTGTTGCGATAGGATCATTGTTCATGAAATCGTCGTCGTAATTAGTATTGTCTTCGTTGGGGATCATTATAGATTCCATATTTTATGACATATATAATTAAACTCAAATATGTCATCAAAACGTGTTTTTGCAACATCGGTACATTAACCTATTATGATCCACAGCATACGATATACCTTTACGCGCAAGCCCGACCTGATCTCACCTATACTAGATATCCAAAATAGCCAATGTGCAAGTGCCATGTTCTTACATTCAATATTTGCACGTAATTATCAGAAATGGCAGATATGAAAGGGATAATATTCGTCATAAATCCCTTATGGAATGATGGAAAAAAATATGACAGCTGTTGCAGTCCCTGGAATTGTCGCCGCGGCAATACTTGTTGGATCTTTCTTAGCCATTAGTATTATACAACATGCGATAGCTCAGAATAATGCAACTAGCCAAAGTACAACAGGCCCTGGAAACACAACTAGCCATAATGCCATCGGGA
Organism: Nitrososphaeraceae archaeon; assembly: GCA_025935105.1. Lineage (GTDB taxonomy): Archaea > Thermoproteota > Nitrososphaeria > Nitrososphaerales > Nitrososphaeraceae > Nitrosopolaris. The sequence continues at coordinate 9,568 of JAICVW010000023.1, read as the reverse complement.
GCAGCAGTGGGAAATGCTAGGACGGATGCTGGAAATAAAACAAGTGGTGTAAGCCAAGGAGGTAAAAAATAGATAGAGTGATCATTTGTAAATACGGAACCGGAATATCCTATATCCATTTTTATTAAGGTAAAACTTTTCTCATATTTTGGTAATGACCTTTAGATTCTAGATTGTATCGATCAGCTAAATGGTTTGCCAAGGTCAAAGGGAATGTTTGTTTTTGCCAATACTCCAAACAATAGTTTCCGTCATCCTGAAATATCTCTGCATGATCAATTTTACAACTATCGCGTAATATGAGAATGCAATAGATGTAAAATTCATTTCTGCAGTAGTATGACAGCAGTCGATTTGCATTCCATTGAATATCTATTAGAACTAGTTTATCCTCACATTAGCAAATCTTGACATCAGAGTGTATTCAGAAGAAGAGAACATAACTTAGAACCCACTCTTATAGATCATAACAAGAAACGCAAGTTTATAATCTCATGTGATAAGTCATATTCTAGTAGTTCAATTCTTGTTTAGTCAAACTAAAAGTGCATGTATAGAAAGACATATAATCAGTATAGCTTGCATGTATGAAGGCAGTTATATTGCCCTCAACTATTCATAGAACTAAACTCAAAATCCATTCAATGACAAAGAGAGTACAATATTGCTAGCACACGGTGGTAATAGCTGTGGTCCGTGCGTCGTGTGGTGATGACGCACTGGACTAACTAACTAATTTACGGCGATGATTTTTTAATAATTTGTAATAATTTGTCGTTACACACACTAGTGAAATTGATGCACCTAATAAACCAAATAGAGAAAGACAGAGGTACCTCACAGCTGGAGGATTCTACAAAATGTTACAGACAATATTTGACTGAACTTGCGTTCTAACCTCCGTATCTCTGGTTTCAGGTTAAGGCTATAACATACTTTGGATTCCAAATATGGACGATAATATCTACACGTGGATGCTAAATTTGCGTAATTCAGAGGATAATTTTCATATTTGAACTACATTATATTATCTTCCTTATAAAACTAGAATAATCGCATATGCTGGAAGGACAGTCAGAATCCGATTATTCCCTTAATTTATTTGATGAATCTAGATACCTGCAAGGATTTCCATTATCTAACACCAATTGCGTATAGAAATAGAGTTATATTATTTTCTCAAGTATTGCAATACGTGCATAACCCCTATAACCCTGAATTTGAATTTCAGAGGTTGGACTTGGCATCTGGTCTAAAAGACTTACTGAAGCGGACTGGATTCACATTGGAATCGATATTATCTACTGGGCCAAGTAATATATCTGCAGCACTAGGAATTGAAGCGTATGTTGCAAAGATGATTTACGACGAGGCCAAAAGGATTAGAAATAATATTTGAGATCATATATAAACAATAAGCATTCCTGAGATAGTTATTACAAACTTATGCAGTGTGACATAGAAATATCCACTATGGTTAGAATAGGTAGGGCCGATACATTTAGGTTTAGATCGACGGGCTTTTTGCGTATACGATTTGTTGTAAAACTCTATCCTCAGAAGATATTATCGCATACTTTCTTGTTCTTTGCTTTGATTCTAATTCGCAAGATTCAAGAATTTTAAAAAAGGAAAATAAAGGACTTTTATCCTCTAATCTATCTCATCATATTACGACATTCTTGAGCACACATTCTACATGCATCAGCGCATTGTTTGCATTCATCCATCTGGGAGAACTTTTCACATTCCATAGCACATGCTTCACACATGTCACACATCTTCTTTGCGTTTTCACTTCCTCTTGATATCATACATGAAGCCATCATACACATGTCCGCACAATCACGCATCATCATCATGCATCGTGTCATCTGTCCTACCATCTGCTGATTGCTCATGCATGAAGTACAACAAGATTCACAGGCTTCAGCGCACATGTTGCACGCATCGATACAGGTTTGATATTTTGGATTTTGTAGAGTTACTTTAGTATTCATATTTTTACAAAGAATAGTTTGGTATTTAAAAGTATGCAAAAAAGAGAATTAATGTGACATATTTGCATATAAAATTACTAATGGTCATACATCTCTGATGTATGACACGCAATATTGGCATATAATGATCTGGTTAAAGTATTTCACTTATTTTTTATATCGTGAGCCAAACTATTCTAAAAACAATTAATAAATTGTGTCGAGTATGCTACATGAATTCCTCTTGTTTAAAAGAAGATCACACAAGCATTTTTTGCATGTATTGTCCAAAAAATGCACATTTAATAGCAATAATATAGGTAATAGCCAGATTACCCTATAACGATGTTCAAAGAACTGAATGTTCTGCTCGCGGGAGATAAGAGTAAATGACGATGACTTTTGGTATATTTGAAGAGATAGAAAGGCTAATCGAGTACATTCCTATCGAATGCGATAATCTACAAATTGACGGCAGACTTTCAGAAGGCACTTTGGTTGATTCGAAGTTCTATTTTGAAGATTTGGATGGTGTGGCTACAAGATTAGGGGTAATTGAGGTAAAAGTAGAGAAAAAGAAAGGAGATACTGAATTTATAACCCTCGTCAGCTTTAGAGATATTGTTAGACTTTTAAATAAATACCTTAAGGACGGACGTATAGAAGAAATAACACAAAGGCAACGATACAAGCAACTGCATCTTATAAAGGGATTTGATTTCTCAGTAAAGGCTCTGCTATTTGATTTTTGTTTGGCTGCACTAGATGGCGACAGTCTAAATGCTAAACTATATCTTAGACATTCTTACCATCTACTTGGACTACATCGAAGACTCACTCTATTGTTATCTGTGATCGCGAACGAAATTTCACTTAGAGAAGATAAAGATATTAGACAACTCCTAAAACTGCTGGCAGTAATGACAGAACCTAACAATATCGATGTATACTATACAAATAATGGTGGATTGGGTACGACATACACTACATATCTAAAAGAGCTACAGAACCCAACGCCGGCTAAAATAGAAAGTGACATCGTGCAGCAAAAAGAAAGAAAGCAGAAATACATGAGAGTATTTAAATGGTGACCACGACCGTTTGCCAAAGGATTATCATAAATAAGTTTAATGATAGATGCTGAACCTGCAGTAATTAAACAATCCGGAAGCCTTTTTAGACCGTTTATATCATGTTGGTATTTTATATTGGACGAAAATGAAAAAGGCAGCAGCTCAATTTGATTTAACTTCACGTAACAAATTAATCCCCTTTATGTATTCTAAACCAGGTAAAGTATGTGCTTAATGTCTAGATGATAGTTTTAAATGAACATGGATCTCATACATATAGTGGTTTAAGGATAGTTACCGTGGACATAATCAAACTAGGCATATGCAGTATGGTAACAGATAAGTCAATACACCATTTGAAGTAAGCAAGCCAAGTCAACCGGTTCTTTGCCATGGGATCAATAATGACATTAGTGCTGATAATAGCCACAGTACTTACTAATCCTACATTAGCTATGAAAGAAGATGTTCACCGAAGTCCTGCCTTAGTGAGTATACGCTGTGATCGTTTATTTAACCCAATTAGAAATATTTGTTCACATCACTTGTTCAATTCTAACTTCTAATATGATAGTACTATTTGAAAAATTCCAATTCCACTCCTCTAGCTATCGTATGTTCAAAATGATAACGCTCGTTGTACGAGATTGGTAATGATTCTATATTATGATCATCACAGGTAGGACACTTTTTAACAAATAAGTGCTGGTTGTCGCCCAACCTATCAATAAAAGAGGCACACCAAAAACATGTCTGACATATTAAGAAGTACCTTCGTGTGCTCGGCCCTTTTTTGTTCTCATGAGCTCTTGTGTTCTTTTTATTGGCTTGTTGCGCTATCTCTTCTGTTTGCAATGTTTCTTTGGTATACAGTACCTCAAAGATAGATGTCATTCTAGTTCCAAGTATGGGTTGAGGACAATATAACTGCCTTCATACATGCAAGCTATACAGATTATGTGTCTACTATACGTGGAATTCTAGTTAGAGACTAGATGCTATTTCTGATGTTTAGAAAATCAAAACGGTTGTGTATTATGTCTTTTATTTTGTTTAACCTTATTACTTAATTTAAGGCTATTTTCTCATATTTGTCGTCTCAGATTAATATTGAACGGCTTCAATAGATATAATGCTGATGAATATGCACAAACTCGTGTTTATATGCAATAATATGCTTGCAAACAACTAAATTTGCACGCATAGGATGAATAATATTCACCCATCTTATAACCTCCAATAACAATGGATAATTATACGACAAAAAAACTAACAATAGTTGCTATTGGAATAATACTTGCTGCGACTATGTTTTTACATTCACCGGTTGTCGGCTATGCACAGACTTCAAGTACAACAACAAAGATCTTACGAGTAGGATATTTTCCTAACGTAAACCATGCTCAAGCAGTAATTGGCTTTGGGATAGGAGAATTCCAAAATGAACTTGGGAGCAATATTCAAGTACAACCGTACATATTCAATGCAGGCTCATCTGCTATCCAAGCTCTTCTTGCAAACAGAATAGATATAGCATATGTTGGTCCAGGGCCTGCAGTAAACGGCTATGTTGCATCTCAAGGTAATGGTCTTAGAGTAATTTCAGGTGCTGCAAGTGGCGGTGTTGTATTCGTAGTGAGAAATGATTCTGGGATTAAATCTCCCAAGGATTTTGCGAATAAAGTGTTTGCTTCACCCCAGCTCGGAAACACTCAGGACATAGCTCTTAGAATCTATCTGCATTCTAAAGGGTATCAAACAAAAGATAATGGAGGAAACGTGACCGTGACACCAGTTGATAATCCGACCATACTAACTTTGTTTTTAAAGAGACAGATAGACGGTGCATGGGTACCTGAACCGTGGGCTGCAAGATTACTTAATGAAGCTGGAGGAAAAATATTGGTAGATGAAAGGACCTTGTGGCCACCAGATGGTAAGTTTGTAACAACAAACATAGTAGCCAGAACTGACTACTTGCAGCAAAATCCTGACGTGGTCAAGAAACTACTTGCAGCAAACGTTAATGAAACATTATGGATAAATAATCACGCCGATGATGCAATAAGGCTATTCAACACTCAATTTCATAAACTAACGGGCACTACGATAAACGGAAATGAATTGAAACAAGCTTGGTCAAGAATACAATTTACTTATGATCCGTTGAAGTTATCTCTCTTTCAACAAGCCAACAATGCCTACGATATTGGATTCTTAGCAAAGGGAAAACCACGTCCAGATGTTTCAGGCATATATGATCTAACGCTTCTGAATCAAGTACTGAAAGAGAAAGGATTGCAGCCACTCCAATCCGGGGGAATAGGAGTAGGAGCAGGAACAGGTGGATTAGCAGAAGCTATTCCCTAAATTCATTCTTTCATTTTTCTGACTTATTTCCCTAGATTATTGTAACACTTAAACAATTAGGTTTGTCTTCCTTTCTTTCTAATACTTTACTATCCCAATTAATAAACTGCCTGTTTATACCTTAAACATTTACACGTACTTCTGCGGTTCTGGTTCTAATTATAGATATTGATCAGATGAAAGGTGATCTTAAATGATATTTGATTATAATTATTATTTACTGATGTCGTTATCCTAGGATTGTAATCCCGTCCATCATAAATGATAAATGATGATAATACTATCTCTGCTCGCTAAAGGGATAAGTACGTTGTTGCCAACAGTCTAAGCAATAATCTCCCTCCTCTTGGAATATCTCTGCAAATCCAGCCTTACAACTATTACAAAATGATGGTTAGTGCTTAGCATGGTATCTGTGTTCAGTCAAATTATATTTTTAACCCATGGGCATACATCAACATGGATGTGATGATCTCCACATTCTGAATGTTTTTGTATTGAAACGTACTGCATTAGAATAGTTAGAGAGAAATAGACAATATAATATACTTCAATCATGCAAGTGGTACTGGTTTCGCACCATTATTACATCTTCTGTCGATCGTTTACTTTCGATTCGAATAATAGTGGATTCAGCTATAAATATATCGTATACCAAAAAGAGATACAAAAATTGACTTCAACTAGTAATAGTATTAACATTCCATGGAAAAATACAAGGAAAAGATGTGGCTCCAAACTGAAACGACTCTTGTTTTGGATTGGATCAAATTAGATTGATTTTTAACATTGCCACCTTGAGCCGTCATGTTACTCATTCTCTCCCTCCAATTGTAGTCTGACTATTATTGGAAGGCTCTCAATCATTACTCAGATTAATGAGGGTTTAGAGGATAAGCTGATTAGACCATTTCGTTTCGTTATCCAACTACAGTCTAACAGAAAATTAGTTTTCCTTTATACGGACGAAAATTCAACATCAATAAACAAAAAATTATCTACATTCCAGATAATCATTGTGAAAAATAATGTAAACGCTCATCTATCTCTCAAGATATATAAAAAGTATCAATGTAAAAATACACTATACAATGGCTAAGGGATCACAGGTATCTTTATTGTCTCTTAAGGAATTGTCAGAGAAAATAGAGACAAGTGAGATAACGCCTGTAGATTTGACCGAGTTTTGTTTAGATAGAATTAGAAAACTCAATTCATCACTTAATGCTTTTATCACCATTGTCAATGAGAAAGATGCGTATAACAATGCAGTATTAGCTGAAAAGGAGATCAGAAGTGGAAACTATCGCGGGCCTTTGCATGGCATTCCATTTTCTATAAAGGACATTATTTATACAAAAGGTATCAGATGCACTGCAGGTTCAAAAATATTATCTAAACATATTCCACAGACTGATGCTACCTGTGTTGAAAAAATTAAGAATGCAGGTGCAATTTTCATAGGTACCAACAATTTAAATGAATTTGCATCAGGAATTACCGGAGTGAACCCCTTTTATGGTGATACAAAAAACCCGTGGAATATGTCAAGAATATCAGGTGGTTCTAGCGGTGGTTCAGCTGTTGCTATTTCAACAGGAATGACCCCAATAGCCTTAGGAACTGATACTGGAGGCTCCCTAAGAGTTCCGTCATCGCTATGCGGAGTGGTTGGACTAAAACCCACCTATGGGCGGGTCAGTAAACATGGTGTCTTCCCCCTAGCACCATCCCTCGATCATGTCGGATGCATCACTAGGAGCACTTGGGACGCGGCGGCGATACTAGAGTGTATATCTGGATGGGATCCATACGACCAATCATCCAGTCATAGGAAAATCCCTCAATATACAAAGATTGTCGAAAACTCCAATGCCAAAGGATTAGCTATTGGAGTTCCAAAGGAATACTTCTTTGATTATGTGGACTGTGAAGTTGAAAGGCTTTTCAATCAATTTTTAGAGAATTTGAAATCATTGGAGTGTAAAGTGTCTGACATAGCTCTTCAGAATTATCAAAGGTACTACAAAACTTGGAGAGATATCAGATATCCAGAAACAACATCTGTGCATGAAGACTGGTTCAAGACAAGAGCCGAAGGCTACAGTCTAGAGGTAAGAAAAATGTTGATTCTAGGAACAAAGATATCTGCTGTTGATTATCTACACGCAAAGAAAATTATAAATGCAGAATTAAGAAAAGAATTTCTAACTATTTTAAAGGAGATGGTTGATGTTATTATTGTACCAACAACTATTATTCCTGCCCCTAAATTCGAGGAACTAGACGTAATTGATATTGGAGGTACTATTATGCAAACTAGAGAAGCTTTACTAAGAAATACTATAGTGTTCAATAGCACTGGTTTTCCCGCTGTTAGTATCCCCATAGGGCTAACTAAAGATAAAATGCCAGTAGGAGCAGAAATAATTGGTCCTCCGTTTGGAGAAGAAAGAATACTATCGTTAGCATATAATTATGAATGCATGAATCGTAGACATACTAAATTTAGATCTGCTTCTTCCTCTCTCTCGTAATCCCAAACCGGACTAAATTCAACCAGCTTGCATCCGACACACAGTGAAGGCTCTGTCATTGCTTATTTCGACGAAAGGTAAATTTTACCTCTAGATTACCAAATAAAGATAGTTGTGAATAACCTTGGTGAATACTCAGATACCCGATTCATTGGAAATCATGAATACAAATAAGTTTCATAGATGCATTAAGCGAAAGTGTTAGGTTATCAGGGAAGGTGTGTCTGATATGAGTCGTGCCGCATAGAAGGAGGAAAAATCTTTTAGAAAATCATTCCAAAATACCTTTCCCAGAATTTTTAGAATGTTTGAGCCAGATATCCACTGGTCACGTGGATAAAATTAAACATTCAGGCGATAATGAAGACCCTACTAATCTGGTTATAGAAGAATAACTACCACAATTAGTAATGTTATTTGTAGACTTAACCTTATGGATTGTTCAAGTTCTTGGGCTAGATAAAATAAATATGTTTTGACTGGGATATACCGACTTTTCTGAATGGTTCATAGGTCATTCTGGTTCTACATACTGGACGAATAAAGATTCAGAGAAGGCAGACATATTTCGCAAAGTTGAACCCTACCTGACTTTTCTAAATATCCCTCAGTTGGAAAGACAAGGTGCAGATATACAAAGTAAGGTGGAAGAATTAGAAATGTTAAACCAGTCACTAAGAAATCGTGACAAATTAAAAGATGATGCTATTTCACAACTATCAGATCAACTTGTGGCCTTAGATTGCAGGAAATTGAAAGAAGACAACAGCTAGTGACACAGCCCTAGTCAGAGGCAAGGAGAGTATTATAATTTGTCAATAGAAAACTTTGTGTTTGCAGGAGGTGGGGGTTTTCTATTTGGTGTATTTGCCGGTTATGCTATGAAGAAGGTAATGAAGATAGCTGCAGTAATTATTGAGTTGTTTGTAGTTGCGCTTCCATATTTATCGTACAGGGGCTTGTTAGACGTAAAATGGGCTGCAATGGAAAATGTTACAAGACATACATTGACAAATGCATATGAACAGACGTTTCATGTACTTAACAGTACATCCGCACAGTTTGCAGTGCATCCATCTGTTACTGCAATATCAGGACTACCAGTAGCTGCTGGAGTGGGATTTGTACCAGGATTAATGATGGGACTGGAGAGAGGATAGAATTGGAGATGAGGATAAACGGATGAGAAATCATGGTAGACTAGTAAATTTTCTTCTGAGGATTCACATTCTTGCCGATAACGTATCGCCTCCTCACCCTCCTTCGTCGTCTTTGTCGGTTTCTTCAGATACAATTGTTAAATAAATAGCAATTCTGTTTGGTGCATTAGCCGGGTATGCCCTAGAAAGTCATGAAAATAGCTGCAATAGTGATTGGATTGTTTGTGTTTGTGATTGGTCTCTCCTATGCATGTATTCCTAATACCCAGTAATAGGAACGCAGACTGTACTCTTGATTGCAACAATAAGACTAGAGATCTGACTGGAGCTAGTTAATGTACTCGGCTTAGTAAGTCAAGTGTCATAGATAACGCCACTATTGTTCCATCTGCCGAATCTTTTGTCCAGATATTCCGATATGGCCTGTTTCTGTGCTTCTACATTTAAAT
>JAICVW010000067.1 GCA_025935105.1 Nitrososphaeraceae archaeon | reverse complement strand
ACAATGATAGCAGGAGAAGGCGTTGAATACATTTTTACAAATTCGCGCCATGCTAATCCTCTTTACAGGGTAGTACCTAGAGCCCTTATAGAAGAGAATGTGGTCGCTTATGACAAAGAAAAATATCGCGACATGCTTTTAGAAGCCGCAGAAACGGTATTGTCAATCTTTGGTTTTGATAGAACGGTCTACGGGGACGCCCAGAAAAAATGCAAGAAATGGTGGCAGCGGCTTAACGAAGATAAAATGGAGGATAGGGATATCGAAACAAAATACACGGCATATTCATCAGCAGAGTAATTTCTCAGTATAATTTTACATAGAATTAACCCGCTGCCAAAATTTATTTGAAAATAGTGAAATTACGTAGTAAAGTACCATTATTTCAAATAGTTGTAAGTACATAACGTCAAGGATTGCAACATGAACCACAATATGAAGAATTAGCATACCCAGCTGATGATTTCAAACAAAACACTCTCCCTGAATTCTTAGGTATAGCTGACGACCTTTGAAGTTATACCTGTACTATTTCCATCTGTTTCCATTTATCTATAGATAATAATAATCTGCTCGCTCTCAGCTTCTCTCTTTGCATTCTTCCTGTTGGTGACTTTCTTAGAGCCATTCCACAACAAGGACAGAAATTTCCCAAGTGAAGTAAAAATATCTCACACCTCCTACAGTATTTTTTTCCATCTTTATAATTATTCTCACCAGATGTGTCTTTGGAATCCATCCTTTCACACAAATTTCTGCAGGCCAATTAAAGTGAAATGAAAAGTTTGTCCTAAAAACATGGGAGCTACAAAAGGAGGGCGGGAGGGACTACATCCTGGCCTATGTACAAATGCGGTCATTTCTCTTCATTCATTGAATAGCCTGCTGGACTTGATTGTTGGCGACTTAATGAGCTTTTTTATAGGATGTGCATGAAGACAGAATATTAGTTGGTAATAAAACGATCTTTTTGAAGAGAGGAAATATGATAATCCACATGAAAGCCTAATCACACCTTATGAAGATATGAATACACAACAACAGAGGATTACTGGAGAGAGGTTTCCTGATATTATACTTGAATTATGCGATAATTGTCTGTGGTCTTGTACATGTTTTAATCATAATGTCCAATATGTAAGATCACCAAACCGAGCGAGAGCATCTACTTCATCATAACACAAAAAAAGCTCAATGTCTGATCATACTATGGAACATAGGTTTGTATTCATGATTTTTAATGAATTATGAATATTTATTTTCATTGATGCAAAGTTGGCAATTCCAATATCTATGTGAACATCTAGTTTGTTTTCTTAAGAATGGCATTAATTTCTTCATAGTTAGGCTCAATTGTTGGAACGTCTGAGACCCACTTATAGATTATATTGTAATTCTCATCAAGAATGAAAATTGACCGTTTAGCTGCATTGTATCCTTCCAATGGTCCCAAATTTTCCATCACCACTCCATACTTGTTTATAGTCTCACGCTTGTAATCGCTTAACAAATCAAAATTGAGATGGCGATTTTCTGTAAATATTTTGTTGGCAAATGGTCCATCAACGGAAATGCCTATAATCCTAGCACCGCTCTGTTGTAAATCAGTCATCGAGTCCCTAAAACTGCACATCTCTGCAGTGCAGGTGGGAGATTCGGCAGCAGGAAAAAAGGCAAGGACAATCTTTCCCCCTGAATAATCTCTTAATTTATGCATTTTCATATTAATATCTGGAAGTTGAAAGTCTGGAGCTTTATCTCCTATATTCGGTACAGAACTGTTTGCTTTAGACATTGAAAGTGAATATGGAGCGTAGGAATAAGAATGTTGTCAGCATGATAAAAATATCCTCAATATATCAAAGGGTTCAGGATCGTTATATTCTTTATCGAAACTCTCATTTCAATCTACTTATGTCTAATGCCTAGCGTGGCTGACAAATAATATCTGATAATTAAAAACATGGCAACTGGGATCTAGTTGGATAACAGATTTCCAACGTACTCCAGTGAACTAACAATTATGCCGCGTTACTAATCGGTGTTTTTCGACCCCTATTGTGCATTCCAGAATTAATCTTCTTCATACTTCTAATATTATCTTTTAAATAAACTAGGTATCCTAAAACTGCTAATGGTATCCCTATCCCAAATGCAAAATAGATTCCATATTCCATAGCCAACTCTTGTTTCCACCCCTGTATATATATTGGACATCAAAATATATTAATTTTATTAATCTTAACCAAATTAAGATTATTGTTATAACAATTTTGATAATATATTAATGATTGTAATATTTGGCCAAATGTATTGAGAGAATCGTATTAATATTGGAGTAAGACTCAAGACCGATCAAGGAACAAATTGTGTATTATTAATCCAGCAGGAAGGTATACTGCAAAAAGATTAAGTTAAGTTCAAAAAATTGAGCAATATTTTTTAATATATCAAACCAAAGTTTAATTTCTAGTGATATGATTTAGTCAGTGCACCTACATTGTTGAAATAGATGTATAAACAAGGTCATATTGCTATTGATTTGGAGCTCATGACATTGGTTTCTCACCGTTAGATTTGCAGATAGGGATTAGTGACTGGTCAAGTCACGTCATTTTGAATGCTTAAATATTCAATTATTATCAATACCTTTAATATGCTTGAACTAGATTTAACTGACTAAAAAGAGAGGATTATCCATAGAGTCCGGTTGAACTTTCAGCCTTCAATTGAAGGACCGACATTGAATTCTGACTTAGATAACGTTAGACAAAAATATTGACATGGTTAATGATTCTGTAATATACATCTCTACATACTGATTTGCTCAGTTTTGTTTGAAATGTCGAGATATCAAAGGGTTAAATTATCCATCTTTATGAAATCTATCACTATTAGATTTAGAATTGAATGACCAACTACGTGAAGAGGATATTGGACTGTGGAGAAGGACCCACTATTCATCGGAGATCAATTTATCAAGTGAAGGAAGAGAAGTAACAATTATGGGTTGGATTTCTAGTAAACGAGACCATGGTAATATTCAATTTGTTATTGTAAGGGACAAATATGGAGACATCCAGGTTATGGCAAAGAAGAATGAGTGTCCGGAAAAATTATTTGCACAATTCCAACAATTAAAAGAGCATACTTCCCTTGCTATTCGGGGTAAAATTAGACCTCAAGAAAAGGCTCCTGGTGGCGCAGAGATTATTCCTTCAGAGTTGAGAGTTTTTTCCATTGCCAGAAAAGCCGCTCCATTTGTATTGCAGAGTAAGACTCAGATTGGTATAGATACTAGACTAGATTTGAGGGCTATAGATTTACGCAGAAACTTGCTTCAGAGCATATTCCGTATTCGCTATACCGTGTTGAATGCTTGTAGAGGATTCTTGGCTGTGCAGGGGTTTATCGAAGTAAATACTCCAAAAATGATTGCTACCGCTACAGAAGGTGGTGCTGCGCTATTTCCGATTTTTTACTATGACCGAGAAGCGTTTCTGGCTCAAAGTCCTCAGTTATATAAGGAACAATTGACTATGGCATTCGAAAATGTGTTCGAAATCGGTCCTATTTTTAGAGCTGAGCCATCACGCACTAACAGACACCTATCCGAAGCAATATCTATTGATGTGGAAAAAGCCTTTGTAGATTACAACGACATAATGAGTTTACTTGAGAGAATGATATTGCACGTTCTAGATTCAATTAAAGAAAAGAACAAAGCTGATCTTGCTGCTCTTGAATTCCAATTGCCAAATGTAGAACTGCCATTCGTTAGATATTCATATTCCGATCTCATTCAACTACTGCTAGAATCGGGAAAGGAAGTAAGATGGGGAGATGACCTTTCACCGCAGGCACTGAAGAACTTACAGGATGAAAGGACTAATGGTTTTTATTTTATTACAGATTGGCCGACCTCTATAAAGCCCTTTTATGTGAAGGCGAATGCTATGTCAGAATCTGGCAGAATCTCAGAATCATTTGATCTAATGCACGGACAACTGGAAATATCTTCTGGCAGCACGAGAGTGAACAGAAAAGATGAATTGCTGGAGAGAATGAAAAAACAGGGGCTAAATGCTCAATCTTTTGACTATCATCTAAAGGTATTCGACTATGGAATGCCTCCACACGCAGGATTTGGGATCGGTCTAGAACGTTTGATGATGGCGATAACGAACATTGACAACATACGGGACGCGTCATTGTACCCTCGCGACATAGACAGGTTAACTCCATAAGAACCGATTACGAAGTATAGAAGTGGCATTTATGGTATCAAAAGACGAAATAAAACATCTTGGTTGGCTCTCAAGGTTAGAATTAACTACCGAAGAGCTAGATAGATATGTATCCCAAATAGATGAGATAGTTAGATATTTTGATAAATTGGACACTATTCCGCTATCTGAAAGTGAGTGGACTTATTCAACCAAAGAAGTTTCTGAATTAAGAGAGGACGCAAATCGTGTGTTTAAATGGGAAAAATTGCAAAGCCTCAAAAATAGAAAGGATGGTTTCATAAAGGGGCCTAAGATGTCATAAATGCCAAATCATCTATATCGTCTTACTGCTAATCAGGTTACTTGCGGCATTAAAAATGGACAGTTTTCTGCACAAGAGTATATATTTCAGATATTAGAAAGAATAGAAAAAGTCGATAATAAAGTCAACGCCTTTGTCTTAGTTGACAAACAAGGTGCTATAGAGAAAGCCCTCTCTATAGATAAAAGACTTAGAGATGGGGAGGCTGTTGGTGAATTGGCAGGTGTCGCAGTTGGAATTAAGGACAACATTTGCATCAAGGATTTAAAAACTACCTGTGCCTCAAATATACTCGAAAGTTATATCCCTCCGTATGATGCTAGTGTAATTAGAAGTTTAAAAGAAAATGATGCCATAATAGTTGGTAAACTTAATCTAGATGAGTTTGCAATGGGATCTACTACAGAATTCAGCAGATATGGGCCAACACGCAATCCGTGGAATCTTGAGTATGTTGCTGGTGGTTCCTCTGGTGGGAGTGCTGCTAGCGTAGCAGCTTCAGAATGTGCTGTATCGCTAGGATCTGATACTGGTGGATCAATAAGATGCCCTTCCAGTTTCTGTTCTGTAGTGGGATTAAAACCGACCTATGGATGCGTCAGTAGATCTGGGTTGATTTCCTACTCCAATAGTTTAGAGCAGATTGGACCGGTAGGTAAGACGGTTCTTGATGTAGTGATGGTCATGAATTCAATAGCAGGTATAGATGAAAATGATCAAACAACGAAACCAATAAGACCAATAGCTACTCTTACTTCTGAGGATATCACAAAGTCCAATATTTCGTCAAAATATACTGCAGATCAAAATAAAAGGAATATCACTATTGGATTAGTGAAGGAACTCATTGAAGGAGCTGATCCGGCTGTTTCAAAATGTATCTATTCCGCCGTTGATTTGTTCGAAGGTTCAGACTGTAAATGTGAAGAAACGTCTATGAAATCAATCCAATATGCTCTGGCTTCTTACTACACCATAGCTACGGCAGAAGCCAGTAGTAACCTTGCCAGATACGATAACATTCGTTATGGATTTGAGTATGACCCCGAAGGGTATGAATGGAATACATATTTTTCAAATGTTCGCAATAATTTTGGAGATGAAGTTAAAAGACGAATTATCATTGGGTCATATGTTCTTTCTGCTGGCTATTACGGGAAATATTATCTCAGAGCTCACATTGCAAGAGAAATGATAAGACAAGAAATTAAATCACTATTTGAAAGATTTGACGTCTTGATAGGTCCCACGATGCCCATATTACCTTTCAAAATAGGTCAAAAGATAGATGATCCATTGAAGATGTATCAGATAGATATTGACACTGTTATTGCTAATCTAGCTGGTATACCTGCGATATCAATGCCAATAGGATTTAGTAATTCATTTCCTGTAGGATTGCAAATTATGGCAGATGACATGTGCGAACAAACTCTTTTTGATGTCGCATCATTTTTTGAGAAAATAGTTGATGTTCGTAGGAGCCCCGAGATATAATTGGTAGAAGTAAAGATTGGTCTTGAAATCCATTGTCAGCTTACGGGGCTTAATAGTAAATTATTTTGTCCCTGCCAATGCGATTATCAGGGAGAAGTGCCAAATACGACTGTCTGCCCTATATGTTTGGGTCTCCCTGGAACTCTCCCACTTTTAAATAAAATGGCAGTAGCTTTTGCTAGCATGATTTCACTGGCTCTAGGGTGCAAAGTCCAAGAAAGGATAATGTTTTACAGAAAGAATTACTTTTATCCTGATCTACCCAAAAATTTTCAAATTACGCAATATAATGCATATGGGATCACAAGCATAGGCGCGGAGGGGAAAGTCGATTTGGGGGCTAAAAGCATAGGGATCAGGAGAGTACAGCTAGAGGAAGATCCTGGAAGACTAATCTATGAAAATGCTGATGTCAATGCTAATTTTTATACGCTTATAGACTATAATAGGGCGGGGGTTGCTTTAGTTGAAATTGTGACTGAGCCTGACTTTGATAACCCAAAGGACGTCAGGTTATTTTTGGATAAAGTTACGTCTACAATTGAACATTTAGGAGTGTGTGACATAAAGCTAGATGGGTCGTTAAGGTGTGACGTTAATGTTTCTTTAAAAGAGGGAAAAAAAGTCGAGATCAAAAATATTAACTCATTTGGAGATGTAGAAAAAGCAATTAGATACGAGATTACTAGGCAAAAAACAATGTCGATACGAGAGATCGAAATCAAGTCAGAAACTCGTCATTGGGATGATGCTAGAAAGGTAACCATGCAGTCGAGGACTAAAGAAGAAGAACAAGATTATAGGTACTTCCCAGAACCAGATATCCCAACAATAATTCTCGGTGACCAGTTTATATCCACCATAAAAACAAAAATGCCTGAGCTGCCAGATGAAAGAAAAATTAGGTTTCTAAAGGATTATGCGCTGTCTGACCATGTAGCTAAGGTTCTAATTGACAATAAAGAGTTGGCCGACTTTTTCGAGTCAACAGTAAAATTATATCCTTCGTCACCTAATGAAATCGCCCACTGGATTATTTCTGACCTTTTGGGTTTAATAGATGATATAAAGAAGGAAGAGAGGTCTCTTCTCTCTGGGTTGAGAATTGAACCTAAACATATTGCTGAATTGGTAAAAATGATTGATCAAAATAAGATCAATAGAAACATTGCAAAATCAGTTCTTAGTCAAATAACAAGGACCGGGGAAATGCCCTCTTATGTTCTAGATAAAATGAACGCTTCATTAATAGATAACGAATCTAAAATAGCTGAAGCCATTGACTCTATATTTGAGCTTGAGATCTCTGCTGTTAGAGATGCAAAACAAAACCCAAATGCCATGAACTTCCTTCTTGGGAAAGTAATGCAAATGACTAGAGGAAGAGCTGATCCGAAGATTACTCTGAATTTAATAAAAGCTAGGCTTGCCAAAATGGAGTAGTTGAAGTCATATGTTCTCCTTACTGCATAGCATTCGATTAGATTGTATTAACTTTGTTATAATAATTTTTAACTTATCTTTGTTCTATATGTCTATCTATTTATTTAATCAGCTTTATTCCTAGGCACTTGATCTAATACTTTCTAATTCGCTGACAATAGTAGGCAAGAAGGCTCCTACATCAGTTACAATTCCAACTGCCTGAGTTGTCCCCCGGTCTACCAATTTCGTTACAACTGGCTGGCTAATATCTACAGCAACGACTTTGACTGTTGAAGGAAGCATGTTCCCTACTGCAATAGAATGTAACATCGTTGAAAGCATCAGCACCATTTTCGCACCTTCTAATACTTGCTTATATTTTCTTTGTGCTTCTACAATATCTGTAATAACATCTGGAATGGGACCGTCATCTCTCACTGATCCTGCGAGGATGAACGGAATATCATTGACGATGCATTCATACATGATACCACTTTTAAGAATTTTGTTCTGGACCATTGATTTTAATGAGCCTGCCTTGAACACTTCATTAATGGCTTGCATATGATTTCTGTAACCACGTGTGGAAAGAGTTCCATCTTTGGTGCGCATGCCCAAAGATGTTCCCATCAACGCGTTCTCTACATCATGGGCTGCGAGGGCATTACCTGACAGGAGCCCATGAACGTACCCCATTTGGATCAGTTTTGCTAATGCTTCCGATGCGCCTGAATGGACAAGTACTGGACCTGCAACAACTATAATTCTGCCCTTGTGAGTCACCTTGGTATTATGAATGTCGATTGCAATTTTCTTAGCAATCTGTTGTGTGGGTCTCTCACTTGAGCTGCCACTACCCATAAATTGAAAGATATCAATGCCTTCTCTAGGACGTTCCTGTGGAATTATCCTTACTCCTTGCTCTCCGACTACTATCATATCACCCTTCTTTAAATCACGTATTATCTTACACTCAGCTCTTTTTTTTTCGACATTAACTGTTATGCACTTGTCCATCATCATATTATCAACGTTTATCCACGTGTCTCCATAGTAAATCTGCGTAGGATTGTTTGTCGTACTGTAAAAATTATCTGGCATAACCATATCCTTCTGAACAGGTTTCAATGAAACCTGTTGAATGGATACGGGTTGGGCTCCCTCTCTGTAAATGGATTCCAATAACTTGTTTAAATGCTCGCGACTTTTTCCTCTAACTATAAGACGTGCGTAACTAACATCTTTTTTTCTCTTTCCGATATGAAAATCTAGAACTTGAAAATCTCCTTCCAGATCCATAACATTATCGAAAATTTTGGTAAGAATCATGGAGTCAATCAGATGACCTTTTACATTGATCTCTTGCTCAAATTTTTTTTCTGTCAAGTATCAAAAAACAACTATTAAAAATATTACTCTTGAGAACAGGGATTTATATTTATTGATAAGTAAGATCAAAGAAGCAGACAACCATAACCTAAAAAGATTATGGTTGGTACTGATAATTTTGATCCTAGAAACTCGAATAAAGAAGAACTAATAATGTCATCTAATTCATGTTTATAGGTTCACTCATATATTATAAATCTATTACTTGCCTATGGATGATGTTATAATTATCTTAAAATTATAGTAATTCTTGAATTTTGTTGTATAACCATGAATAGTAGTCATAACTGACAAAGCAAATTTGACTTGTTCCTTCATTCGTGATGTAGCTACATCACACATTAGAGAAAGTAGAGTTATTAGTATAGTTGCGTTATACTAACTATAACTGATGATT
>JAICVW010000352.1 GCA_025935105.1 Nitrososphaeraceae archaeon | reverse complement strand
CAGAGCGTCGTAAATGGTTCCTTTATGAAATCATGCAGGGATCAAAGAATACTGAATAATTCAATTGGTGGATAGACACCCATTAGTAGGACAACCAACCACCTTTTTTCTTAACCTAACGCCTAGATGAGATAGTCAGGCATATCTTGTCAGCAGAGCACTATTTCAAATTCACCAATAAATAAAAAAGGAGATCTTATTGATGTAGGGATATCCGTTATCTAGAATAAATAATACCAGATCACAGCTGCTTCGCTGTCTGTGATGCAGCAATATTAATCGGTTCCCAGACTGGAGAGGCTGGTGGAACATAGCATGCATCATAGCCAGCAAGATCTCTTATATCTGCTTTAAGTAAAAGACCTAGTGCGATCAAATCAACTCTCTCTTTTACTCCTTCGCCCCCAATTATTTGTGCACCTAATACTTTGCTAGTCTTTCTATCAGCAACAATCTTTATCCAAATCGGTTTATTGCCAGGATAATACCCAGCTCTTGTTATATCTTCTATCATTTCTTCAACAGGATCAATACCCTCTGTTAATGCTTCTTGGCTAGTTAGCCCTGTTTTACCTATGAATAAATTAAATACCTTGGTTATAGCGCTTCCAGCTATTCCCCTGAACCGAACGTTTCCACCGGCTGCATTTTCACCTGCAACTCTTCCTTGTTTATTAGCTGTTGTGCCTAAAGGAAGGTACATGTCTTTATTTGTTATATAATTTCTAGCAGTTGCACAATCACCCGCTGCGTATATACTAGGTACATTAGTTCTCATATACTCGTCTACTTTGATGGCATTAGAATGTCCTAGTTCAACACTAGCATCTTTGGCTATTTCAGAATTAGGTCTCACTCCAGTACCAAGAACTATGAAATCGCTGTTAATCTGGCGATTAGTATTAGTCTTTATTCCAGTAACTTTTCCATCTCTGCCAAGGATTTCTTCTACACGTTCGCCTAGTATAGTTTTCACACCATTAGCTTCCAGCTCTTTTTCAACAATTTTGGCCATTGTCTTATCAAGCATTGTGGGAAGAATATGATCAGCCATTTCTACTACTGTTACGTCCACGAGACTTTCCCTTCCACTTCCACCTCCGCTTCTTCCCGTTAGCCTTCTTTTTTTCTTAAATGCCTCAACCATTTCAAGGCCTACAAGACCTGCACCAGCAATGATACATGATTGAGCCTTATTTGTTATATCAGAATCATTGATCTTTACCCCATCGGCGTATTTTCTTATAAAAAATACACCCCTCAGATTGGCGCCTTTGATGTTGGGTATGGATGCCCTTGCGCCTGTTGCTATTATTAACGAATCATAATCAAATACTGTCTCTTCATGAGTTCGTAAATTTGTTGTATGTACTTGTTTATTCGATTTATCTATTTTGTATGCACTAGTATTTGCAATTACATCTATATCGTATTTATCTTTGAAAACATCTGCCTTCCTTTCTATTAGTTCTTCAAAATTACTCACCAGACCTTCTATAACATAAGGTATACCACATGCTCCATAAGAAACAACGTTCTCTTCTTGTATTATTTTTATATCAGCACTAGGA
Source organism: Nitrososphaeraceae archaeon (assembly GCA_025935105.1). Lineage (GTDB taxonomy): Archaea > Thermoproteota > Nitrososphaeria > Nitrososphaerales > Nitrososphaeraceae > Nitrosopolaris. The sequence continues at coordinate 2,545 of JAICVW010000352.1, read as the reverse complement.
TCAATTCTTCTAGCCTTTGATGCCGCGCTAGTTCCTGCTGCAACACCACCAATAATTAGTATTTTCTTCCTCTCATTATTGGGCAATTCTACTCTAGCCTTCAGTTAAGAAGCTCCTTATCCACTGTATTTGTGTGTTTCAGGACAATATAATAAATCATTAGCCAAATGTGATGATGTTCCAAAGGTCAGAATGGAAAAGACAAAATATCGATCTTATAACTATGGTATGCTTTGAGGGGATTGAATACTGAAAGATCGTATCGGTTGATATAAATGAGATCAGCGATCTGGCCAAGAACTTGCAATACTATTATCAAGGTTACAAAAGTAAAGTAATGATCTGTACCCCGTACCAGCTGGGCAGCTTTAGGTCAGTTTTAAGAGACACTTTTGGAGGTACTGAATATGCCGGGTAGAAAATGGACTATGGAAGAGAAGGCTAACATAGTGCTGGAAATAATGACAACAAGCACTTCGACAGCTGAAATTTGCAGAAAGTACAATGTAAGACCAACTCTGGTCTACAGCTGGAAAGCAAGTTTCGTTCAAGCAGGTACAAGAGGTTTATCTGGTCCATATGCATCGGATAGAGAAAAGCAGTTGGAGCAGGAAAATAAGAGACTCAAGGAGATGGTAGCTGACCTAGCACTGGCAAATGAGCTTTTAAAAAAGGGGCGAGCAAGAGTATGAGAAAAGCCGCCTTTAAGGAATTGTTATTAATTATGAATGAGAATAGTGTACTGAAGGCGTCTGTTCTGTCTGGTTATTCTAGAAGTTCATTTTACTATAGATCCAAACCCAAACAACCAGTAGCTATTATTATTAGCAGCAGAAATCGTCATCGCAGCACTGATTCAACAGCACTTGAAGCCATAGAAAAAGTGGCATTGGAATATCCATCACATGGTGTTAGGAGAATAACAGCCATGCTTCGCAGAAGTGGAATAACAGTAAGTAGAAAGAAGGTGTACCGTATCATGAAGCTTGCTAATCTTGTGAGGAAAAAAAGTGTCAGAAAGCATGTTATCATGAAGAAGAGGATCCTTACAGTACCGGAAAGACCAGACCAGCTTTGGCAGCAGGATATCACATATATCTGGTGTGGCCATGATGGATGGTGCTATCTGTTTAGTATCTTGGATTGTTACACCAGAGAATGGCTTGCATACACATTCAGTACTGAGTGTAGTACAGATAAAGCTATAAGGACATTGGAAATGGCAGTGCTGGAAAGGTTTCCAGATGGAGCCATTTCTCCTAATTTCGATCTGACAACAAGGAGTGATGGTGGTTCCCAGTACACGTCTGATATGTTTGTCAGTACATTGAAAGTATATGGAATAAGGCATGAAGTTACTGGAAAGAATAGGCCTGATCAGAATGCGTATATTGAAGCATTCCATAAATCCATAAAGGAAGATTGCATCTGGCAACATGACCTTCAGACATTCCAAGAAGCTGATCTTGTTATCTGCAAGTTCTTCCATGATTATAACTGGAACAGGCCACACTCATCATTAAAGTACATGACACCGAAGGAGTTTTATGCTATGATAAATGGAGGTAATAATTAGATGGGTAGTAGTAGCAGAAAACTATCTCTTGACGCGCTGCCCAGTTTGGAGGGGTACACTCCCGTAAATAGCCTGGATCAACCATAGGATCTTGATCTGCAAACCTTGCAATGGCGATAGTATAACGGCATTCTGCAGCTTTCGATCTCACATTCACATATCAATCCACAAAGCTTACATCGATGGTAGCAAGAGTAATATTTTTGCATTATCTGCTCTGCTACACTATACCTTCTACGTATCTATAATTAAATAAATATGAATAAATATTAAGTACAAAGTTGTTTTTGACTAATTGCAAAGATTTGCATTGTCACTTTATGATAGAATGTGTTATCTAATTTATATTGTGATATCCAAATCTGTTAATAGCAGCTATTAGGTGCAAATCTCAAACGAGTCATACAACTCACATTGGAACTATCATAGATAGAATTGTGTATAGAATTAATGGTATATTACTGTATTGCTGCATAACTCACTGTTCTGTTGATATGGTTTGACCTAGTCGTATTTAGCTTACGATATTACGTATCAGTAGTGCTTAACTAGCGTACTTATAATGAATCGTTGGTTAGACGTGGTGAAATAATACTTGGCATTGGTATTATTGACAATTGGAAATATGAATTTCATAAGATGAACGAGGGTAAAGAAAGAAGGTGCATTATACAGATATCCTGATTCTTTTGTTCAATTACTTGGTTATATGCGAGTCTATTTCCATCTGCCATATAGACAGACTGAAGGTGTGGCATTCTCCCATTCGCACCATGAGTGCACTCTGGCTTTACGCTAGCCTATGACCTAACCTATTGAAGGCATCCTAGCGATGCAGAAAGCAAGAGGCTCTTGAAATGCTTATTCAACCATCCGGCCTAAAAAATCTATTTTCTTTCAGTATAATGTATATCACTCTCATCATCTTCCTAGCAGCCGCTTTATGGGTCTTTTCTTAAATGAAAATCT
>JAICVW010000541.1 GCA_025935105.1 Nitrososphaeraceae archaeon | reverse complement strand
GATAGAGATATTTTATCAATTGTATCGGCGGTAAAGAAGAAAACTTAGGTATTCCAATTGGGAATTCAGGCTAGACGATAATTATTATTGCGCATGATCGATCTTCAAATTGATTCAATTTTGTGCAGTTCTGAGCGACAACCATAACCAGTATTAATGATAGTAAATATCGGCTTCACACCAGTAACTAAACCCTCTCAAATGACAACATTTGTTGTTATACATTATATTTAGACAGAGAAATGACTTGAGGCAAGCTAATGAATTACGACTAGACGCACGGAATTTAAATAATTTTAACCTCTTGGCTTATAATCTGTCAGAATATCGCGATATCGAGCATCTTTATATGCAACATACTTCACATACGACCCATAAGTCATATCGAATGAACAATGCGAGCATTTTACAAACGTAAAATCATCTGAAAGATCCGCAGCATTTTTACAATCAGGGCACCGGATTTTCATACATTAATTTTCCACTCAAGCATATATCAAGCTTTCAGCTGCCCGGATGAATGGCTTATAATGACTCAGGGCAACCGAACTGCCATTAAATAGCCTTCACCTGTTTTACTATAGGTTGTCTAGATTTCCGAAACACTCTAAACCCGCATATACACTTAATTTCAGGTAAACCAGACAAATCTTCAACGGTGACAGGAGTACCGCATCGCATACACTCATAACTTACACTTCCAAGGCTCTGGGATTCCTCCATAACAAGTTATCTACTTCTTAGTTCAAATTTAAGCCTTTTGGACACATCTCATGCCAGTATTCTTGTACGATTCCGGAGTTGAGCGATCCTCTGGATTGTTGGTTACAATGGATTAGAAATTGTTTTCGGAGAGGAATCATAAGTGAGATATGAAGACAAGTAGAACCAGGCGGACGGTTTAACCCTGCTTTTCAGAATTTTATAAATAGAAAAATAGCCAAAGCATGATTCCGAGAGGGCCCCTACCTTTTCGTTCCTTAATAGATAGATCAAAATCAAAGTCATATTGAGTCTATTTCCAGATGAGGACATCCTAACAAAGGAAATTATGTCATGGAAAGGATTTGAAGACAGACGTAAAAATGAAAGCAAAAGCAATTCCAGGCTTAGTGGAATTTGCAGACGACAGCGTTGCTTTAGCAATGAAGCATACATTCTCTCAACCTGAGATTTGCGATTTGGATATAGCAGATGGGTTGAAGGAATTAATCTACAAGAGAAAATATGACTTGAATTCTCTTCTCCAGTCCGACGCAACGGCCGTGTCTCGAAAATTAGGGATCGAGGAATACGGTGTTAAAACTTGATGTCATACGAAGAACAGGCAACGATTACAAGGATGACAGCTCCGATATGCATATAATTGTTGAAAGTATGGCTTCAGACACAGACGAGCACTCGAGAGTGTCTATACGATCAGGCAATATGCATAAAATTCCAAATTTTGATAGAATTCATGATGCTTTAATTCAGCATATGACTGTTAAAGGATTCAAGCGGCTTTAATATTTACCCCAATTCACAGGCTTTAATGATACGGTTAAATTAATTGTACAAAGGGATATTAGGACTGTTTTTGTCGATTGAAAGGCCTGACATGGCTGAATTGCGGTTGGTTGGTGGGTTAAAATTGGAAAAAAATGGGCGCCTAAAATTCTTATGCATACGTGCTGGCACTTGGAACAAAGAGAACGATAATTCGATTCGTAAATTTATGGAAATCTTCAGAAACATGGGCTTTAAAGTAAAAAGGATGAAAGTCAGTCAACTATGGGCCCTTATTGGATTTGAAGAACAAACGATTGAGATGGACTTTGTTGGGATTAATGATGTAAGAATACGATAAGATACCGCCACACATCAGTTGACTTTCATTATGGCTGGTCACACACTCAATGTAAACCGTTAACCAAAATAGACCCACTATCTTAACCTGTTTGATGTATGTTCATAATCTTTCTGCGGACTGATGGACTTGACATTGTATGGATGGCCCTTATTGCTGTAGATGTTTTGAGCCATTTTCGGATTGTTCAATAGGGCAATGACTCGAATGACAAATTCTTGCATCAAAACAGCATTTGTTGCTTCAGACTTTCAATTTCATCTTTCTTTATCTACCATATTCTGCAATCAGAAAATCACAGAAATAGCCGAGATGCATGCATTATTCGAATTAGCCTAGATCAATTGATAAATAATCGACTCAAGCTGGCAACAAGTTGGCATTTAGCGTGTCCATCTTTTTCTACATATCGCTATTTGCTTTATTTGTTGACCCGGCTAATGTCCCTGAAGTCATTGAGAATGGCCAAATTTGTTGGTTCTTCTTATATACTAACAGATAGAATCCATGGTCAGGATGGAGGGAATGGGATTTGAACCCAAGTCGGCTAGTCATGTAATCAGACATTAGCCCAAATATCCGCTGAAAAATGACTAATATTAGATTAAAAACATCTAAACCACTGGAACAAGTAGCCTCTGTACCTCCCGCTCTCCCTATGTAGCTTCTTTGTTTTTAGAACAAAACTTCTTTCCCAATTCATATGGTTTGTAGGAACCTATGTGAAAGACTGCAGTCCAAGCTTAGTGTGAGTGGAAGCCCTTACAGATTTGGATATAAATATTGTAGAAGATGTGAATATTTCCTCTCACAAGATGGAAAATTTTGTCCATGTTGTGGAATGAATTTGAGAGCCTCTCCCGCAAATAGAAATCAAAGGGAAAGACTAAGAGAAAGCCAAATGCTGACGGGAGCTCAAATTGTTTGAATTCAACCGGCCCTCAAGCACTTATTTGTAGCTTCCAAAGACTTAAGCCCATCTTTCCCGTTTAAAGCCGAATGTAGCACCCATTTCTTAGGCAGTTCATTAGACGTCTTGCGTAATTATGAAATAAAATCTCTTTATAATGGTTCAGAGCAGACCTATTCTGTTAAAT
>JAICVW010000730.1 GCA_025935105.1 Nitrososphaeraceae archaeon | reverse complement strand
TTTGTCGAACCCTACGGCAATACGATACTATTATTATTGTTTCTCCATCACATAACTACATCTTTCACTCAATATGTCGTATCTAATTTGTCGAACCCTACGGCAATACGATACTATTATTATTGTTTCTCCATCACATAACTACATCTTTCACTCAATATCTCATGGTCATGCATAACCTTAATTGTTGATCTATCCAAAGAACATCCATATGTTGAACACTATTTTTCGGATTTCAGTATTGGTAGCGCTCTATCACTTTATATTTACTACAATTAATTTGATATAACAAAGAAGAATGGATGACAATTATTATGTAGATGATAGTAACAGTGCCCCTTCAGGAAAAATTCGATTAGAACACATAATTTCTTTTAGTGATGCCATATTCGCCTTTTCAATAACTTTTATGGCAATCTCAATACAAATTCCTAACTTTCCCAAGAATGGTGCTATACAACAGGAAGTCGTATCAGCATTGTTGCAGCTGCGGCCACAACTTGAGACTTATGCGTTAAGCTTTATGATTGTAGGTGTTTTTTGGATTTCATATCATCGTGTATTTAACCATATACGCTCATCTCATTCAATTCTAGTTTGGTTAAATCTGTTGTTCCTATTCTTTGTTACACTTATTTCATTTTGCTACTGCTCTTGACTTAAAGTATGGAAACTTTCACTTTGTGTTCATTATATATGCCTCAATACTCACTATAACTGGTTCTATACTTGTAATAGTTTGGCTGCATGCTTCAAAACAAAATCTATTGGATAAAATTGTTTCCAAGATTCAAGCCAAACTTATGTTATATGATTTACTTATTCCAACTGGAATATTTATGATTTCGATAGGAGTTTCATTTGTAGATATCAAAATTGCTCAATATTTTTGGATACTTATATTTGTTGTAAAAATAGTAGGGCGAAAAAGATTTGCAAAGATTAGGAAGCTATGAATAAAACAGTAAGTACGGAACACTCACTCAGCCTCTCCCTTCGATATGCGAATAATAGAGACATCAACTAGGCATTATCATTGATGTAAACTTGTTAGTTATGCTTGACTACTCAGACCATCCATCCATCCAACCAACCAACCTAACACGATTCACACCACTGAAAAAGACATAGTGTTTTGAAGCTCTCCTGTGATCTATATTGCTTCTATAATAATGGCTGATATTGGAATGTTATAACTGCAAGCGGCTCTCAAGAATAGCTATTAAGAACCAATCCTGCAAATCTATCTAGAAATATTAGGATTCAGATTCCAAATGGTAGGGTAAAGGGAAGGAATGACCTGCTCATGAGTTGAAGCAGCGCACTCTTTCTGATTTCCCTACATGAGACGCTAATTCCAGAAATTCTGGTTTTAGCGGGATCCGATACCTTTTTTCACATTCAAAGATTGTAATTCCAAATCCTTTTAGGAGGAAATACGGTGTTACGGAAGCAGTGATTGTTATACGGAGATTCATTTAGGACGAAAATTGTTTGAAGAGGAAGATCGACCAACTGAGAGTAAAATTATTTCCGAGAATAAGGGTGAGGGAATAGTAGAAAGAGAAAGTGCCTGGACCGGCGAGGTCAAAGGATATGACTCATTTCCATCAGGGAGAGTGGCAGGATCAGGACGCTCGTATA
>JAICVW010000212.1 GCA_025935105.1 Nitrososphaeraceae archaeon | reverse complement strand
TTCTATCTCCCACCAATCTCAGATACAAGAAATCTGTTGTAACCACCGGAGGGGTTTTTATTTCATCAAGCTGACTCCAAACTAAACATATATCATTATTAGAAAAGAAACTATATGCCAGATCCTGAAACCAAGATCTATGTCGCACTTCTATTGCATATCTGAACCGATTGTCCAATTGTGGAACTAGCTCTCTAAGATTGTCTAATCCTTCCTTTATCTGCAAAGATGGAGGAAGTTGTATCAGTAAAGCCAAAATTTTGTCAGACAGTCCACCAATTGCCTCGAAAAACAATCCTAGTTCCTCATCAACCCCTTTCAATCTTTTATCATGAGTTATAACTTTGGGAAACTTTGCAGTGAATCTGAAATCCTTTGGAGTCTTCTTGCTCCAGTTATTTACCATAAATACATTTGGAGTCTTGTAAAATGAAGAATCAATCTCTACATAGTCAAACACGTGAGAATAATAATGTAGCCAAGCAGAAGTCTCCGTATTATGGGGATAGAATGGCCCCCGCCAAGCAGTATAACTCCACCCAGAGCAGCCAATGTAATACCGCAATTTCTTACGTTTGGTTATATTATATCGACATTATTTGAACTTGTGTGGGACATGCTGACCATAATTAAATTAATTGACCCTGGCCGTGCATTATGATTGATTGCAGAATAATACTTCCATGCCAAAGCGAATCGGCTTTGCCAAAGATGATTGAAAAACGCTAAATCTTACCTCACTTTTTATTTGAAGATTTTTTTTATTCTTTACCTGTCTTTGGGACCACAAAGGCCGAAGGACTGAAGAGATTCGATCCTGTCCTATCTATGAATCCATCTACTCTTTGTGTGACTGCTGCCAGGTTCTGTCTAATTATCATATAATCCATAATGCATTGTCTGTCTAGTCCAGTATTAGAAGGGCTGCGAATGTATGAACAAAGGAATATAAGGACTTTGCCTCTGGCATCGCTTTAGAAACAGACATTTAACCACTAGGTCTCATTAAAGGACAGCTAACTTCTGTAGTGCTCTTAATGAATGCATATCTTACGTATATATTTATGTCAAGTCAATGAGATCCTTTATGTTTAAGTTATTGAAATGTTAATCAAGGCAAAGTCACGCTTAAAACTTCGTATGTTTTTAGCTTACCTTAATCCGAGATTTCGAGAGCAATCTGTTGGCTTCTATTTTGCTGAGATATTTTTCAGCTTTTGTTCCGCTGCTCTTCAGTAAATTTAATTGGTCTTCTGTAGCCATGTATTGACCGACCAAATTTAGCATGCCCGGGTCGCTCTCAAGGGCCTCGCGATATGCCTTATTAGTGAATTTATCGGCTTCCATATTTTTCTGCCTTGGTATCCATTCGATTGTTATAGCTTTGAATTTCGATATGAGAGACTTGGTATTTTGATATAACGGGAGTATTGTCGTGGTCTTGACTTTCCAGTTGTGTCTTAATTGATTTATAACGAGCTGTGAGTTTCTAGCAGCCATTCTAGAGCTTTGACTATACCTGTATATTCTACTACATTATTTGTGGAACTATCAGTAAAGGGATTTGCAGCAAGTCCGTACTCGCTGTGAATTCTCTGTCCCTCATTCGTGTCTACTATGAAAGAATAACAAGTCAGTCCGTCTGGATTACATGGTTGACATAGTCCATCAAAGTAAACTCGTATTGTGGCATATTCGCTATCATCCTTTACTGTCATTCTTATTGATGTTTCCCCAAGTGTAATATATCTGATACTAGTAATAACTCTATTGATTCTGATGATCTTCTCACCTCTTTCTAGATAATGCACTATATAATTCCCATCAATAAAATTACGAGGCTTCAAACTACGGAGATGGTCGTAGTTATTTTTGGTTCGTTATATAGCATGACAAGTATTACATTTTTAAATAACACTGCATCGCAGATTGCAACACATTTGTCCATATTAGATTAAATGGTGTACCAGTGCTACAGTAATTTGATTCATGTCAGAATTCATGCAGTAACATAAGCTCACATACATTAACCAACTCTGTTTATTATCTACTACATTCATTATAACAACAATAGCAAAAGCAGAAGTTTCAGTATGCGGTCTATAACTAGGCCCATAGTTCCATAGATTCTTTACACGTATTGTACTCGCACAAAGAAGTCAAATCTAGTCCCAGGCCATATTGGGCCGTGTGTGTATCATATAATTCGCTTCGACCACAACACACGGTCCATAAATCAATCAATTTTTACCTTTACTAGATTACATTGTTCTGACGTGTAGGACACTGCTGACGGGTAGGACATAGTGTCTAGATTATAGATGCAGAGTAACGCAATAAGGTAAGGTAACATATAATCTTTAATTAATATATGGTGTTACGGTCAATTATAATATGACTACAGCAAATCATGAAGATAAAGATACCATGAAGAAGGAGCATTCTAATCCGAAATACGTGAATACTAATAAAGGTTCTGATGATACGAGAATACTAATAAATCGAACATTTGATGATACAAAGAATAAGGCAAGAAATGCAATCGAAGAAACACATCGGGAGTTACCCAGATATATGCAGACTGTTACTGACAATCAGGAACAGACCATAAATGCAGCAAAAGACATTATAGATAATTATATTGAATCACAAAGAGATATCACTAATTCGTTTCAGAATGCTTGGACGTCATTTTTCGATAACTATTTTTGGATTTCCCCCAAAAAAATTACAGAAACCTACGCAAGAACAGTGAGTAGTATTTCAGATAGTACGATAGCTGCAATAAGAATAAGTAATGATACAGCACTTGCAACTACCGAAACGGCTAGGATATCTACGCAATACTTGAGAGCTAATGCTAGAGAAACATCCCGCGTAGCTGTTAACTGTGCGAAAATGTTGGAAGAAGCAACTTATCTCCCGAGTTCGACACAACCTAGAAACGAAATTTAAAGATATAGATTGCAACTTGGGATAATCTAAGCCAAAATCAGATCTCCCTTAGATCCGCCGCCTTCTTATCTGTACCGAAAGGACACCTTAACTATTAGCTGTCCAACAAAATAGGCAAACAAGACTGCATATTCGAACTCTATAAAACCTAAAATTTGGTTTTGATCTTGTGTGGGTGGCTAACATAGTATTGATGATAAACAAACAAATCGAGAAAGAGATCTCTTCAAAACAAGTTGCTTGGTATGTGAAGAGTGGTTGAATGGTTGTGATGAAGAGTTAGACTTCAGTCTTGACTGTCATAGCTGGATTGACCTTCTTATCGGCCGAGTTTGCATTATGCCTATATGGCAGACAGACTACAGGGAATTCAAACACAGCTTAAAAGTCTGTTTTGAAGGATTTTAAATTAGTCAGCTGCTCGGGCGAAAAATTTGCGGGTTAGTCGCAGATACAGGATTGTACCCACGGCATTAGGATACTCTTCTCAGCACGGTGCTTATATCGCCATTTGCATATGGGCCAAGGAACGTATAGAAGCTTCATGTTAACATGAGCTGGAATATAATAGTGGATAAGTAATAAATTTGGCGCCTTAAACTAACGCCTTTTCAATACATAACTTGTGTATGCCGGAAGTATCAGGAAGTAGAGTCCTTTCAGCCCTTGATCTTTCAGGCTTTATTGGTATCGTTACAATGGAATCTATACTTTATCCTAAATTAACCAGCTTTTTGACCTATGACCGGTAGCGATTGTTACCATGTGTTATAGGGATTCCAGCGCCGCCTCCGATGTCACAGACAATTTAAGATATTACGAGGACAGTTGTAAAGAAGTAATGGATTATGTGAGATAAGTGGCCCAAAGAGGCAGTGGGTGGTATGATGCGAGGGGCCAAAAGACATTCTCTCTGCGTTTGATTGACCATAATGTATCGTACTGTTTGCATTACATTGACCGTATATCACAACGCTTAGAGGAACTGGATCTTTGCAAATATTGTCAGCATTTTCTTGTCCTAAAATGTAATAATTATTCTTGCTTAAGGTAATATTCTGGATTGTGCCATTCTTAAAGTGTGGACTCTCACCTGCCTTAATATCCCATGTTCCACTAGTAAAGTTTGAGATCCTAGAAGCACTAAAGTTCAAAGAAAGGGAGTTAGCCTCGACCCCAGTAGGACATGAATATGATAATGGGCCAGTAATATCCCTCGCAGTTGTAAGTTTAACGTCCATGGAGGCATTCACTTGCTCAAAACCGACGAGTAGCGATGCTAATCCTATCATTGCTAAAGTACCGAGACATTTTTTCAACAAAATCAAACTGATGTTCACCCTGTGGAGAATAATTAATAGGGTTATATTTCAATCTTATATCCATTATCACACTGGACTTCATATCTAATTTTGCCTTCAATTCTTTCTCCCAGATTTGATGGTTCGTATGCAGCATAATTGATCTAACTTACTCGATAACATTATGTATTTCTACTTTCGGCGTTGATTATACTGTATTACATGTTGTCATTCATCAGACGTTTTTTACCATTATGGTTTACCCATCATCCCTCCCTGTCCTGAACCTGCTTGTCCAGGGCTTATTCCACCTTGGTCTGGACCTACTTGTCCAGGACTCATCATTCTACCTTGGCCTGGGTTCGAACCTGAACTTATCATTCCGCGCTGCATTTCAAACAATGCAAGTTGTCTCATTGCTATCGTCAATGGTCTAGATGATAGAACTTTGCCGTTTGCAGGATCAATTTGAACCCTATGGAAATTAAAACCAGAATCAGCCACCCATACGGTATAGACCAAAGGTCCTCCTTCAGTCTCAAGTGCGGCTAAGACGACATAAGAATTAGGACCTTTTTCTGCAATAGCCGTGACATTACTCATCTTAATTTTTATCTGGGATGCTAAAGTTTGGTTTAACGACATTGTCCAGCTATGTTTTGATTTGTGCCGGTACTACTAGTAATTTGGGCACTTGCTGGCTGATACATCCATGATCCAATTATTGAAGCAATTGAAGCTAATAGAATGCTATGCTTTTCAGTTTCACGTATGTCATAACATCGTAATTCATTCTTATATTATATAAGGTGTTATACAGGTATAGTTATCGGCGGTTTAATTCAAAAGTAATTAGAAGGACTAGCAACTGAGTGCAATGCCCTCAACATCCGTTCCTTCTATAGCGTAGTCAGTTAGAAGAGATTACCATTTGAATTGAATCTCCTTTCCGGCAATAAAAGGAATTTCTTGATATGCAAATCAAGGTTCAAGTGCACATCGATTCTTAAAGTCAAAATCTTTAATGTATGACCTCCTTACATGAAATCGAAGTAGGAATTATTGTCCGTCTACTAAAGAATAATGGAACTTCGATTGCAGCCCATCGCGAGAAGTTAAACTATCGTTTTGGATCAAAAAGCTCTGGCGTGATAAACAGATTCAGAGCAACAGTTCGTAGAATTAGATGTTGAAATAAGCATAGAATTCCGCATAATCATGTATCGCCGGGATAACATAGCATACATTTTCCGTGTTGGAATGGCTTTGTACAGTATTTATTTTTACATTCATAAATAATTCCACATGAGGAACACTGGTGGTAACACGGATTGAGAGTTTGCACAGATAATGTTCTATATTTGTTCTACCTAAATATTTTGAAACAAAATAGCTCTCTTCATGGGAGTAATACTCTTGCATATCCGCCTTCCAAAAAGAATTGTCT
>JAICVW010000402.1 GCA_025935105.1 Nitrososphaeraceae archaeon | reverse complement strand
GTGTGCTACGCGGTGGCGCCTTACGTGAAGCAGGTGCAGGTTCCGCTGGCTATGGCATATTCAAAATTCTACAAAAGACCAATTGCACCAATATAGTTGTCGTGGATAAGAAAGGAGCTATTTATCGGGATCGTAAGGAAGGAGGAGTAGACAACCCATACAAGAAAGAAATAGCAAGCAATACTAATCAAGATATGAATGCAGGAAACCTAGGCGAAGTAATTAAAGAATCTGATGTGTTCATTGGTGTATCAGGCAAAGGTGGTCTATTAACTGAGCAAATGGTAAGATCAATGAAAAAGGATTCAATAGTGTTTGCCCTTAGTAATCCGGATCCAGAAATTCTTCCCTCCGATGCTGCTAAAGCAGGCGCAAAAATTACAGCTACTGGTAGATCAGACTATCCTAATCAAATTAACAACGCCTTAGTATTTCCATACATACTTCGTGCTTTGCTTGATACTCGATCAAAGAAGGTAGATTATGCAATGCTTGTGGGTGTTGCAAATGCAATTGCTTCATTGGTAGATCAAAGTCAGCTCAAAGAAGATTATATTCTTCCTAGATTAAATGATCTAAGGCTTACTTCTAGAATAACAAGGACTCTCGAATCAAAGTAAGTAAAATGAAAATGAAAATGAAAATGAGTACTAAAGGTGAGAAAGAGAGAGCGTAGGAATGACAGTCACGATAATAAAAAGAATTGGAATGATTTTCAATGAAAATAAAAGCAAACAGAAGCTACAGCAAGGTAAGAGCGAGATAGTAAAGGAAATAGGAAAGATAACAAATAAGAAGGATAAAGAAGATAACCAAGAGCAAGAACTAGATTTAGAGCGTGATAAGGTTCTTGTTAGGGCATTTAGAGCAAATTCTCTTTAAAACGATCGCATACATAGATATGATGTATTTGAAGTACCAGTATTACGTAGCACTACTGTACTAAGTGCTTTGATGCATGTAAAGGAGCATTTGGATTCAAGCTTATGTATCATGTTTTGTAGTTGCAGCGATATTTCCGGTGTCTTCGTCATCGCTTGAATGAACTGATTCGTTAACAAGTCTTATCCAATGCATTTTATTAGCAAATTCATGAGCTTTGGATAACTCCATACCACTTTCAACCTCGTCCTTAGCTTTGCTGCTTGCAACAGGCTTGTCCTCGTCTTTTATTTTCGGCCCGATTTGAGTATCCTTTACAACCTTGGATTCGCTTTTGCTATCGCTGTTATTGTGTGATGTAGTTGCTTTAGGAGGATTTGTATCTATCTCGTCCTTTCACCATTTTCTCTCTCCTTGTTTTGGCGTAAGGCAATACCCAGAGTCAGTTCACCAGTGTCCAACATTGATAATATTGTACATGAAACTAAAAAGCAATTACCTAATTCTTGTTATCAACGTCTTTTGCTACTCAATAGGTCATGGTATGAGCACGGTAGCATCGACAAATTGAATTAAGCTACGCATTATTACTCATACAGCAACAAGTGCCATGGTTTAAACTTTTACATTTAATGCGTTTTGAAAAACCTGAAAAGTTGCTGGTAGAATACCTGCCGGCTCACCGTCAAGAGTCACAGTTATCTCTCTCTCTTTTGATTTTAAGGAGACTTTTTTAGCCTGTGTATAAAAGAGATTATTATCGCTCACTATGAAATCTTTATTCCATTGCATATTGACAAGCCCTTCCAACATCTTAAGGCTTCCAGAATTTTGAAGGATGGTTATATCTAGCAGACCATCAGAGATGTTTGCACGTGGAGCTGCTGTAAAACCTCCGCCCAGATACCTGCCATTTGCTATTACACCCATGGTCATTTTGGCTAGAATGCTCCTCCGTCCATTATCAATAGAAATCTCGCACAAGTTGCTCTCATACGTTGGCAAAGTAGCAACAACACTCGAAATAGTAGATATAAGTCGACTGGGAATTCTCTCTCTAATCTTCTTTGATCTGTCAATAATTTCTGCTCCTGCTCCTATCTCTGCAGCATTAAGATAAGCACGTGTTGAAATATTTGGATGATTGGATAGCTCCATCTTTTGTCCTTGAGTTCCCACTTCTGTTACTGCTCCTACAACGACATCTATCTTCCGTGGTTTTGCATCCATAAATCTCTGGCAACATTCTGTAATTTCAACAGGCATATCTAGTGATTTGGCAAGAATATTCCGTGAACCTGACGGAATTATACCCATTATAGCCCTTGGATTTATGGGTCTGAGCTGGGGTAGTTCAACTACAGAATCGTTGCCATTGGTATTACGATAACTTCCAGTTATTTCTTCAAAAAAACCATTAGCAACTTCATTTATTGTACCATCGCCACCTAAAGCTATAATTTTCTCAAATCCTTGCCTAAGCAAGTCTCTTGTCAAAGTAGTTCCATCCCCTCTCTTTTTACTAAAAACTATTTTGACGCTCCCAAGAATCCGTTCGACCTTACCGCGGATATCTTCCCAGTCTTTTTGAGTCGATCCTCCCGCTGAGTTAGGATTTACAAACAAGACTATTTGTGTAGATTCTTTTTGTTGATTCATACCAGAGATTTTAATAACATCGATATCATGGGTATTATTACTACATCCATTATATATTCTGCTAAAATATCTTCTGCTAAAAAGCAATTATGAATAAACACTTAGGCCGAAAGGATCTGAAATTGTTGCCATCTGCAACTACTAGTGTGAGCTCTCTTACGCAGTGTATGCAGCATCAGGTAATTAGACATGAATTGATAGATCTTGGAAATTCAGGGTTAGTCTCGCTATGTCGTCGGTTTGGTGATTATTAATTGTGTTCCAGCTTGATCCTTTAGCGAAGTGAAAATGCCGCGGGCTGTCCCATATAATGATTATCTGTGTATTTTGAATTAGGTGCGATGGAGATAGTGTTGAATAACTTTTCTATTGAGACTGTGACGGGTGTGCCAAACCATTTATCATTTCCATGTAGTTTGATATCCATCATTCCAATAAAAGTAATTCCCTTTGGGTCAAGTATAACGGTATGGCAGATACACGCCTGAAATTAGTGAACCCGTTCCATCAGCACGCACCATTGTAAAATTGACGTTAGAATCTGTTATTTTCTTATTAGTAGCGTCCATAGTCCAATTGCCTGTTAAAATGTATGGATTTTGATTTGAAATTGAATTGGTATTATTAGTAGACTTTTCTTTTGTCATATTATTAAATAAAGATCACACTAATTCTGAAGCAGTAAATGTTTCTAATGGCTTTGGATTGATAGTTGAAAATATGTTGAAGGCAAAACAATTAGCGTCAATGCAACTGCAATGGTAATGGCCATGGTAAATCTTGCGTAAACTGAACGCGAGTGTTGACTCTCAATCATAAGTACATCTCCTGTTATGGTGTATCATTAGCTCTTATCAGTATTTGCATGTTATAGAATATCATGTCAGTCCGTCAGTCAGTGAGACATATTGATTGATTGATAAGCTGCTAAATCTTGATCTTAACCTTCCAGTTGTCGTGATGTCTGATTATATTGTTGATCATATCATAAAATTAAAGTCAAGGCAAGAATTATTTGATTTAATAGATAAAAAATTACAGTTTGGTGCTGGTGCAGTCAGAGGAATTTCTATACATGAAGGCAGCAGGCGGCAAAGCAGTTAACGTTGCATATTGTCTTGCAAGGCTTGGATTAAAAGTGACCCTTTTTTGTATAGCAGATGAAGTGGGATTGGATATGCTCAAGCAGAGATTCTCTTCTTTTAGAAATGGCGTAAACCTTCATATCAAAAATGG
>JAICVW010000255.1 GCA_025935105.1 Nitrososphaeraceae archaeon | reverse complement strand
TGGACTAGGGACATATTAAATATGGCTAGAAATTATGGACGACCTGTCAAAACTGAACCGTTTCTCTACACAAAATCTGACAACTGGATAAGAGGATTAAATATTCTCGTCTCTCCAACTCAGATTGCTCCCAATGAAGTGGCAGAAATGACTGACTGCCAGCTTATTGAAGACGGAAAGATTCAGTGTCCAAGAGATGGACAAGCCTATTATGGCGCTTCTAATGGTTCACGAATTACGGGAATCTTCCCATTCTACAAATCCGATGGTACGAAGCAGTTGATAACAGTTTCAGGGACAGGGCTTTATAAATATACCAATGCTACAACCTGGACGCTTCTAACAGGTAAGACTTATACCACAACACTTAACATGGCTGGGATTATGACCCATGATAGGCTATATCTGTGTAATGGTACAGATGGTTTGTCGTATTATGATGGCTCTAGCATTACTCCTTTCACCGCAATCGGAACAGCAAATACGCCTTCTGTCTCAGCAACAGGATCAACGGGCAATTATACCTATTCATATAAGATTACCGCAGTCACGGCAGTTGGTGAATCTGCTGCTTCTGCTGCGGGTACAGCAACCAGTGGTAATCAGACACTAGACTCCTCTAATTACATGACCGTTTCATGGTCAGCAACGACTTCTGCTATTGGATATAACATTTATGGAAGAAAAGATGGTCAATGGTACTTTTTAGCCTACAATGATGGCAATTCTAATGTCTCCTATGTAGATAAAAACCAAAATACCCCTATAACGTATTTATCAGCCAATTATCACACAGGAGATCAGACAGCAGGACCAAAAGGCACAATTATTGAGGTATATCACGATTCTATCTTCATTGCAGGGGATACAGCCAACCCTTCAACACTTTACTTCTCAGGAGGTTTTGACGCAATTAATAACTTTACCGCAGATCAAGGTGGTGGAACAATCACTGTTGGTCAGAATGATGGACAGAAGATAACAGGACTCAAAGTATTTAAAAACGCTCTCATTATTTTTAAAGAAGATTCTATCTATCAATTTAGCTTTGATTCTAGTGGTGCACCTTCCTTGCAGCTTATTAACGGAGCAGTAGGGTGCATTGCTCCACGCTCAATTGTCACTGTTGAGAATGATGTCTTCTTTATGAGCAGACGAGGCGTCTTTACAATTGGAAATGAGCCTGGATTTGCGTTTGACGTATTAAGAACAAACGAACTGTCCTCACGAGTGAGAAGTGATATTAAAACAATTGATGCAGCATATATACAAAATGTCGCAGCCGTGTATACCTCTGATTCTAATAAAAACTTGGTTATCTTCTCCTATACTCCTTCTGGATCAACGGCAAATATGAAGGCCCTAATTTATGACAGAGAACGTCTTGGCTGGTACAGATGGACAAATATTCAAGCTAACTGCTGGACAAAATGGGTAGATAGCTCGTCTGCAACCCACTATTTATACGGAGATGATGCGTCAGGGTATGTCAAAGAGATTCTAACAGGGTCAAATGATTTTGGGAGTGCAATTCATGGCTATTTCTATCTTCGGGCTGATAGCTTTGGAACAAAAGGTATGGCAAGCAATATTTCAACATATAAAATTTTAAAAGATTGTAGTTTAGTTTTTAGAAAGCCATCGGGAAGTATAAGTTTATCTATAGTTACAGATGGAGTTACAACTGCATATACCAATAATGTTGGAACAGTTTCCCCAACTATCAATTTCGGTCATTATGTATTTAAGAAGTTTTTACTTAAAACATCTTATGGTACTGGTGTATCATCTGCTGATGAGTTAGCTTTACGAACGATTAAGAATGTAAACGTAGAATGTAAAACAGCTCAACTTCGTATAGATAATAATTCTTCTGCTAATTTCGTATTACTCGAGGTGAAATTATCAGCAAAACCTCGTGCTGATAGATACAGAAATTCTTCAGACCTTGTGCAGTAGTCTAAGCCTAGCGTGTAGCTTCTGATGTTCGGAGGCTGTATATAATTGTAAATTTTCAATTCTATTATCATCTCTCTTAAAATTTATATGGTGTACTTGCTCGTTGGTTTTTAATACTCTTCCAACTTTTTTGGCTATTAAATATCTATGCTCATAGCAATAAGAACCACTTGGACTTTTCATTCCATCAGCCATAGAGAAATATGGATCTTCTTTTCGCAGTAATACAACTATATATCCTGACTTAGGTAGTTTAATTCTTCCGCCTTTCCATACTTGAGATTTTGTGCCAATCCTAGAATTTAATACACATGTAAAACAATTTCCAGTCCACTTTCCTGACTTCTTCTGTATAATCATATTGCTTTTATTTACCCATCTTATTTGATGGCATGTTGGGCATTCAATTTTTGTTCTTAATTTTTTTTGACCAGAAGCTATATAACTTTCCCAAACATAACCTGATGTTAATGAATTATATGACGATTTAGCTTGCAATTTAGATACAACATATTTTTTAGCACAATAAGCGCAACGATATTTTTTACCTATATATGGTTTCCATTTTAGGCTGATAAAACTTTTTCTACTTTCTCCACAGTCATCACATTTAATAGTGTACCTTTTTTCATTCATATAGCAAAGGATACGTCCATTGTTACATGAAGTCAAGTACTTCTAAAAAATACTTGACATGAAGTTACTTTAGTATTTTAATGCGTAAAGTAACCAGGTAATCTAGTAAATAACTAGCAGCCGCACACTCATAAGAGGTGCGGATTTTTTTTGGCTTACTGGTTGGTTGCTGAGTCCTTCCCGGGGCACAGCAACGAGCTAGTAGCTCGGAGAGCAAGAGTACGTACTACTCGATTCTCTGTGAAAGCAGTTCGGCGATTAAAAGAAGATTCAAGTACGACTTTGACAACTCATCTAAACGGAAGTGGACACTTAACCTCTATTAAGTAAAAACCATAGAGGTGGGAGAACCCAACGGAGTGAACATCCGGCAGATAGATTGGAGAAGGAGAGTAGTTCCAGACCCCGGGAAGGTGCTTAGGTGCACATAGTTAACGTGCATAGAAAAGTAGCACATTTACAAATTTAATTGGAAGGATAGAGCTTAAAGCAAGTATCTCTAAGTTCGTCCCTGTGAGTTTCGAATCCTTTAGCAACTGTAGTAGGAAGAGAACAGCCAGATTGAAATCCTTGATCATAACAAGCTGTATTCCAATTCTGTGCATAATTCTGATCTGCTTCATATAGGCAAGATGATTGAGATTGAAGAGTTTGTTTTTTCAAAAGATCTTCACGGTCAATTGCTTCCTGATTTCTTTGGGGAATGTAGATCACTAAATAGTAAGCAAAGGCTAATGAAGCAATAATCGCAGCGATTCCAATTAATTTATTCATAAATAGTTTTCTCAAATCCCTAGCAATAGAGATTTAGGAAAGAGATTTAGGATTTTTTAACACAAATTTTTTGATAAATAGGAGGTCAAAAATAATTGTTAAGACAATAAAAAAAGAAAAGAGATATGGCTGAAGCGGTGCAGCATTTACTTTATGTAAATCAATCGTTCGCAAAGAAATATCTAATAAAAGGATTTCAGTTGCAGAGCTTGCTAAGAAGGCAAGAGCAGCAGAAAGAAAAGTAAAGGAAACAATTTGACGAATAACTTTAAAAGTTTTCATAACAAACATTATATCATATGAGCGGATTAACACCAGATTTCGGAACAGGACAACAAAGCGGAAGTGCAACATTTGCAAATCCAACTGCACCTAACTATGCAGTATCGACTGTAGCTAATGGAGTAGCAAACGCACTACCACAAGGAATGTGGCAAGGAAATCCTATTAGAAATTTTTTAGGAGTTCCAGCATATGCAGCATCAGGAAGTGCAACATCTCCTACTCAATCAGTTCTAGGTACTCAAAACTATTCACCTGCTAATGCGAGCTATGGACCTCCTCCTTCCAACGGTGGAAATAATGGTGGTGGTGGAAACGCTCCAGGTCCTGGACAAAACGGCTATATCAATCCCAACACTCTTTCTAGTCAATCAGGCCCATATACAGATCCTTTTACAGGACAGGTTTATGCTACTAGATCGGCATATGATGCACAGAATCAAGCCCTTAACACTCAATATGACCAAGCAGCAGCAAACTTAAACGCACAACTTCCTTACCTATCTCAGCAAAGAGATAGTGCTTTGTCTGGGCTTGATACATCTTGGCAAACAGCACAAAATCAAGCTAACTCTGCAAAAACAGATGCACAAAATAATACTAACGACCAAATTAACCAGGCAGGAGATGTAGCACACCAGACACAGAACCAGAATAGAAACATTCTTAGAGCCTTGGGTATTGGAGGAGGGACATATGCAGCAGAGCTTCTTTCTAAACCTCTTAATACCTACGACCAGCAAAGAGGACAGCTAGGACAGGCTTTAACGCAAAGAATGGGTCAATTAGATGATTACCTAAATACAGTATCACAGCAACACGCACAGGCAGTTACAGATCTCCAGAATAACTATGCAAACTTAGTCGGAAAGATCCAATCTGACCTTCGCTTTAATGATAGACAGAGAAATGATGCACTCCAAGCAGCTAATGCAGCACTGCAAACAAATCTTGCAAACATTCAATCTTCTGCACAACAGTATGCACTGCAAGTTCAACAGATGAAGATGCAATTAGCACAACAGGCGGGAGTTGTAACTAATTGGACACAACCAACTGCTGATACAGCAGCTATCAAGAACACGGGCTTATCTAATCAAACCCTAGCATTTAATAGTGGTAATCAAACAGGTAACAATCAAGCTTTATTATCAATGATTCCGCAACAGCAAAAACAACAACAAATCCTCTCTGGGCTTGGGGCTACTGGATAAGCCCACAAGCCTATGGACAACTTACAACACGCATATTCAAATCTTTTAACTCAAGGCGGACAACTCCTCTCTAATATAGGAAGAGGTGTATCTTCTGCTGTAGGGAATGTAGGAAATGCAGTTAACCAAGATATACAGCGAATACCACAGGTACAACAATTCAACACAGTTAGGCAAGCAGTGCAAACTCCTCAATTTCAGCAAAATGTAGTAAAACCTGTACAAAATTATGTGCAACAGGTTCCACAGCAAATTAGAAATGTGGTAATACCCCAAATTAAGCAGCAAGTAGGCAACTTTAGCCCGTTAGGAACGATG
>JAICVW010000247.1 GCA_025935105.1 Nitrososphaeraceae archaeon | reverse complement strand
CAGTCATTATCGATAACAAAATATTTTGAGATATTAATATTGGCGTTAGTCATTCCTGCAATAATTATTAATATATTTGGAATTCTTCTGGTTGGAAGTCATCTGTATTCTGGAGATTCTCCTTATTTAGTACTTGTTTATGCTCTTTTTATACCTGCAGAGCGATATTATTCTTGGTTGCAAAGTTACATTCTTTAAAGTAGCCGGCAATCTTGTATGGCAAGATTGAGATTGAATAACATGGGTTTTACATGGAACGTAATGTGACGAAATGGGCGCTCGATCTCCCCCGACCCCCTCTCCAAATGGTCCATCACATTATATCTACGTGTAATGTACTAAAAAAAGTAAGAACACTTTAAGGGCTTTAGAAAAAACAATGAACAAAAACCATCGGATGCAGTCAAAGGGAACTTGTCAGTTGACTATGAAATAGAGTGCCCTCGCTGTTATGATCTAATGATCCTGCGATCAGATTTTGATAGCTTCTTTTATTTCTGTGAGGAATGTTGCTCTACGCTTTCCTTTACCCAATGACAAACACAAGCAGGATTAATTTCACGTTTGGCGCCACTAATGCCGGCACAGGATAATGGACCCAGCTAACCATACCTCAATACAACC
The DNA here is from genome assembly GCA_025935105.1 of Nitrososphaeraceae archaeon. Classification (GTDB taxonomy): domain Archaea; phylum Thermoproteota; class Nitrososphaeria; order Nitrososphaerales; family Nitrososphaeraceae; genus Nitrosopolaris. Next base: position 4,619 of record JAICVW010000247.1, on the reverse strand, counting down.
TACAATCCTACAAAATGAAGCCTTCTAGGGTGTAAAATTATATGGTAGAATTTTACAATAAGAATTTATACTTCAGTTCTCTTTTTGGGGGATATTGCAAGGAACAATGGATTTACGAATTATTATTAAATTGTCTATGGCGGTTGCGATTGTGATGATTGGCGTTGATATGCAGCATGCAAACGCGGACGATAATAACGAGGATGGCAAGAATTCTTGCAATGACCATCATCATGATCCTTCTTCGCATTGCTCACATGATAATACAACACCTTTCATACTGCCATTTCCGTGACATTGCTTTAAGAAATGGGTGAAGTGGCGGAATGGCATATGGTATTTGCGCAAAAAATCTTGATGCCATTGGACAGTTCTGAACACAAAAAACAAAATTGTAGATTATGTGCTTTATTTATCTAAAGCGTGGGGTGCTCAAATCACAGCGATACATGTTATTGATACGGGGCATGGCGTTGGGTATGGTAATAAACATCCAGGAATAAGACTAGAGAGAATACAAAATGAAAAAAGATATGGCATGGATTTGCTTAACGAAATAGATCTTTTAGCGAAAAAAGAAGGAATTGATATAGAAAACAAAGTACTTGAGAAAAATGATACAGTAGGAAAAACAATAGTTGAGTATGCCAAGATAAACAAGGCGGATGTTATTTAAGGCACTAAAGGTATGACAGCAGTAGAAGAATATTTCTTTGGAAGTGTTGTAAAGGATGTCTTTCAATATGCGCACTGTCCAGTGTTTGCAATCCGTTAAAACACCATAACAGCAGATTTTGTAACCCATAATAGATTAACTGATACCTCACTACTGTCACTTGAGCTTGGGATGTCTTCGTCAAAATGCGTTTTCGGAATATTGGCTTGACCCCCTTAATATCCCAGTTGTAAATATGCAAAAATAGGCTGATAACTGGATTCTCCAAGAGGATGGACATGTAAAGCGACCAATAATAGCACCAAATAATCATCATGCAGGGTTTAGTCCAGGCATGGTCAACATGTTTACGAATAAGCTAGGATTGTAAGCAGCGAGATGGGATGACAAGGAGGTAAAGCTGCTAGAAGTAGGCCCCACTCAGAAGGGGCGCACTCAGATTTCTTGGATTGAACATCAGATAATTAAATTAGGACCATGGCCGATATAGCGCCGAGGAATGAATCTAGCTCAAATCAAAGTGGAATATCTGATTTCCTTTAGTGATGCCCTTTTTGCTTTTGCTATTACCTTTATGGCCTTATCCATAGAATTACCAAATTTGCACAGCAGTATCTTAGAACCACAGTTAACAAAAATTCTAGGCCAAGAGTTAATACCCAATATCATTCATTATGTGATCAGTTTCCTGGTAGTAGGGATGTATTGGGTTGGTTATCACAGGATATTAGAATATATAAAAAGGACCGACTTGACTCTGGTATGGCTCAATCTAATATTCTTACTCTTTATCTCGTTAGTAGCATATTTCACCGGACTCCTTTCTACTTACGGTTCTTATAGAATAGTTGTAATATCTTTTGCCAGTGTTCTCGCAACTACTGGATTTATTTCATGTATAATGTGGTGGTACGCTACAAAGAATAGAAAATTGGTAGAAGAAAGTTTAGATTCTAATTTAGTTAGATATTATCTCATAAGGGGTCTAGCTCCTCCTCTCACATTCCTAGTTTCAATTGGAGTTTCATTCATTGATGTTCAATCGGCCCTCTACTTTTGGATAGTGATGTTTCCTGCAAATTTCATAATAAACAAAATACATCAACATCCGCATTTTAAATTGTAATACTGAAGTTTGAGCCTCTAATTTGCAAGTTCACGCGCTTGTACTTCTTCCAATACTTCTCTCTTCTGACTGTAGAGATACACTTTTCATCCCCTTACCGTATTGCGTTATTCGTCACCATTCCACAATAGTAATTGTTAAAATTAATCGAGTATCTTTGTTTGTTCTTTTATCAGGGTAATCACTAGCTACTGGAAAGTTGGCAGCAACTGAAATCCAGGTCGGAGGAAACAACTGAAATCTTTATAGTAGTAACAATATCCATAATTAAGAAAAATTGGTGTTTTAAGTAGAATATTAAGAGTTGCAGTTAAAACATTCCAATTAATAATCTGCAAAATTATAACTTGTCAGATGCCAAATATGGGGACAGGGAAGAGGAACAAGAACAATAGCAGAAACAGAGCTCCTTCATCAAGACATATCTATTTTTCCAAAATTTTGGAACCCGCCAATGTATCTGTCTACCATCGTAATCCGTAATCCAAAAGGCAGGAAATGAAGTTTGTTGAATATACTTTTATAGATTCGATTTGACTCACGTCGTGCGGTATGTATATGGTAGGCAACAGACAGACTGCAAGAGATCATGGAAAGGTGGCATCGGTTGCAATCTGTCTGTCTGTCCTGATGAAACGGTGCTATAGTATGTACGACATAGTAGTTAATAGTTGGACAAAATAAATAGTTAATAGTTGGACAAAATAGATAGTTAATAGTCAGTCGGATTGCTACTTTGATATCAGAAACCAGTTGTAGTCTGTATTTGATGTGATATGTGTTGCTGGCAGTTATAATATACACATGGTAGGTAATAAGGAGTCTGGTTTTGAAGCAAGAAAAAGGGTTGCCTAAGGAAAATAGTGGTTATGGTTTTATTTTGTGTGGAATATACCACTATTAACAGACATGTTCACTGCATAGCGCAATAATTCAACAAGCAAAGGACAACATTCCTCCATCACTCATATTGTCTATCCTTCCAAATGAATTATTGTTTGCAATATCCCTGTATGGTTGACCCCTTCTGCTTCGCCATCACTGACAGCAAAATGTTGGTATTTTACTTCTCTGAAACCTTCAGCTTTAGCTTCTGTACCTTAAACCTTTCAAGCTCTAGCTTCTGTACCTTAAGTGATACTTCATGACCATCAAAACCTTGCACAAGATGTTTTGGTATTTTGTACCTTGTTCTTCCGCCCTCTGTAGATACCAAAATTGAATTTTCGTCCACCGCATCAATATTACCTATTAACCTTCCTTCACCTGATCTGACGGTTTTTGAATAGTTGATTCCCAGTTTTCAACTGAATTCGACATTATTATTATAACATGAAGGTAACATTAAGGATATTATATAAAAATTGCCTGACTGTATCTATGACCATGTCGGTATAATGTGCTATAATGTCACCTGGGTTTAGAAAATGGATATATTGTGTCTAAAATTTTTTTGAATGAAAACACCTATGATAATAGTAAGTCAGATTTGGCTTAATGGCTCTCCTTACATCCAATAAAGTCATCACAGCCGCACAACCTTTACTGATAGCAATCAATATCCAAATTTGACCTCCAAGTGGGAAACAATAAAGCAAGATTCAGCTGGTAATCATTTATCTCAGCAAGTTATGCAGAACTTCATAATTGTTGATTTCCCAACATCTTTTTATGTATGTAGTTTCGCTATGGATTATGTATAGCGTTTTTTGGACACTCGCAATAATATTTGCCTTTGCAGCGGTATTCTCTATATTAGTCCCATGTGGAATGTCGAATGTTGCGATGGCGTTTAATTGCAGTAATAGTGCTTCGATTCATGCAGGTGGCTCATCGTCAAGTGTTAGTGGCAACTCCGGTAGTTGCGCAACGTCCTCAAGCAGTTCATCGGTGGCCCCTCGTGTCGGACTTGGTGTTAGTTCAGGTGGTCAGCCTCCGATTGAATCATATACAGCATTCCCGCCCGGAAGCCATCCTAAACCGGGACAGACAGTTACTGTAAGCGGTGGCGGCAGTCAATCAAGTTGCGAGGCCCAATCTGCAGATCACAACTCAGCAGGGAACCGTGGCTTTGATTACGAACAAGGCAGTTGCAGCGCTCATTCCCCATAAGCCAAACACCATCCTATTTTTAAAGTACTTTTATCATTAGCAGGAGGGAAACGCTCTTTCTAATGTGAATTTAAGATTAGTGGGACAATATTTTAGATAGGAATGTCTAAAATATGCAACATTATTCTGCTGCTATTCCCATGAATCTTGACACTTTCTCATGAAAACTGATTTATGACGTGCCAATAGAAGAGTACGAGAATGTAAAAATTAAGACCGCCGGGTTTCTTGTGCTGCTTTCGGCGGGCAGTGAACATTATTTTGAAGTTAAAAAAGGGTTAGACAGTATTTCTGAAAGCGAGAATGGGTATTTGAAGCAGTCATGCTGGCTGACAGAAAAGCTAGCTCATCTATCTGTATGGTTGTAATTTAGTTGTGATTTATGGACTAGGCCCAATAAATTGGATCATAGGAGCATCATGATTGTTATTATTGTTTAGGTTGCTACCAGTACTACTACTGTTGTTAGAATTATTAGATCCTCCATTACCACTACTATTACTATCAAATCCGTGATGGCTACTGTTGTTTCTACTATTATCCTCGTTAAAATTAGTATGGCTTGTCTCTGCAATATGACTCCTATTGTTGTTGGTGCCAGTGTCACTACCACCATGGTGACTTTTGCTATTGTCATTATTGTCATTTGATTTATTGTTGCTGTTGCTTCCGCTACCGTCATTATGACTGGTACTATTACCTGAT
>JAICVW010000008.1 GCA_025935105.1 Nitrososphaeraceae archaeon | reverse complement strand
TTCCAATAGTAATGAGCAGAATACAATTTTCAAAGGTGAGTTTGATGAATGGGCAAATAAAAATAAGAATCTAAAGATTGTATATACTGTTACCGACGAAGATGGTGAACAATCATCTTCTAATCCTTTGATAGAACATGGTAGAATAAACAAGGAGATGTTAAACAAGTACCTAAACAATGATGAATTGCAGCATTCAGTTTTTTATGTGTGTGGACCACCTGCAATGTTAAATGCGATGAAAAATCTTTTGGAAGACGAGTTAAATATTGCAAAGTATAGGATAAAGATTGAAGAGTTCACTGGGTATTAGTCAATTCAATCACAAGGAGGGCAGTTTACAGGTTCGAACTTAAATTATCTAAGAGGTCAAAGTATGAAGTTTGAGATAGACTTAACAGATGCAATAAAGAGTTATTTTGAAATGCTGGGAGGAGATGGAAATCACTTTTCATCTGAGACTGCCAACCGAGTACGATCATTTGGAATGGAGCTGGACAGGAAGAGAAATTATGAAAAGTTTACAAAATTTGATAGTGATTGCGATGAAATGATAATAGGCAATCACCTTCGTTTGTTTTCTTTCTGTGAACATCATCTGTTACCTTTCTATGGCGAAGCTGCTATCGGATACATACCAAATGGAAAGATTTTTGGATTATCAAAATTTCAAAGATTAGTAGACATGGTTGCTTCCAAACCACAAACGCAGGAAAAGCTAACAGCTGATATAATGAGGGAGTTAAAGGATAGACTTCATCCTTTAGGCATAGGTGTAGTCCTAACGGCGATACACACATGTGTCTTTGCTAGAGGAGCACAGTCTACTAAAGCAGAGTTTACCACAAATGCTATGTATGGAAAGTTCAAAGAAAATCCTCAAACTAGAAGCGAATTTCTTTCATGCATACAGAGACAATAATAATACCTATTACTATATTGTTCTAATGATTTTTATCAAGTCACTTCGGCTGTGTCGAAAATGAAACGAATAGCTAATACTAATAATAATGCTAAAGCTAAAAATTACAAGAATCTTGATAACAAATCCTCTTTTCGTTACCTTTGTCTAAGCAATGATTTGGCGGTCGGTGGATCAAGAAAATTCTCGATAAGAGATGAGAGAGATAAAGAGATTGAGATTGCTGTATTTAATATTGAGGGCAAATATTATGCAATATCTAACACATGTCAACACCAAAAAGGCCCTCTTAGCGAAGGCATCATAGACAGCGAAAAGAAAATTGTAACATGTCCTTGGCATGGATGGAAATATTCTGTCATTGATGGTAAGGCGCCACATAAGGGAGGTGACAGTGTTAATTCTTACGAGATCAAGGTAGTTGAGGATAAGCTTTACGTAGATTCTATTCCTACTAATGTCGGCACAAGAATTACGCAGCCACATCAAGCATACTCTAGTTTGGATAATTCAGTCCAACAATTTTTGAATCATATGGACAATGATAGAAGACTTGAAGTTAAAGGTGAAGGTGGTGGTGGATATAGAAACGTTGACAGAGAGGTAAGGGTTTTAGGAATATCAACCACCAATTCCAACGACAAGATTGCTCCCCGTAATAGCACCTCTGAAGCAGCCCTAAGTTACGCATTAGATTATGTAAAAAATGAATTCAGAGCGGAAACCTTAATGATAAAGCTTAGGGATTTGCATTTCAAGCATTGTGAAGGATATTATTCAAAAAATGCTAAAGCTTGCATATTTCCTTGTTCCATATCTGAAATGGATAAAGAAGATAAAATGATAGTAATTTATGAAAAAGTCATACTGTGGGCAGATGTTGTCATTGTAGCTACACCAATAAGGTGGGGTAATGCTAGCTCTCTATACTATCAAATGATTCAAAGAATGAACTGTGTACAAAACCAAATCATTACTCACGATACTTATCTTATCCGAGATAAAGTTGCTGCATTTATTATTACTGGAGGGCAAGATAATGTACAGCATGTAGCTGGTGAGCTTATGATGTTCTGGTCTGAGTTAGGATTTGTCTTTGGAAAATTTCCATTTGTAGGTTGGAGTAGAGGTTGGTATGCTGAGGATACTGAAAATAATCTTAATGCTATGAAAGACAATCAGCAAATGCAGCAAGACCTTATGCGAACAATGCGTGGAGCATTGGAGATGTCAAGGCTAGTGAAGGAAAATAGATATGATGAACGTGTTTTAAGCAAATCAGGCTAGGATATAGATTAGTATGCTCTTATAGATAACGACGTTCCGATTCATCAATAGGATAATCATTTGCACTCATATCACGGATACACATCAGGCCGCTATCGTCAAATTCCCAATGCTCATTGCCATGAGTACGCATCCATTGACCTGGTTTATCTGCATCTCTCCACTCATATTCGAATCTGACTGAAATACGATTTGCCGTATAGCACCAAAGTTCTTTCATTAACTTATAATCAAGCTCTTTAGCCCATTTGCGCTTTAAGAAATCAATTATAGCTTGTCGACCGGTGAAGAATTCTGTACGATTACGCCATTTACAATCAGATGTATAAGATTGAGCTACAAGCTCTGGGTTGCGGGTATTCCAAGCTTCTTGAGCGGTCTTGACCTTTGAACGAGCTGTTTCTTCATTAAAAGGAGGCTTAATAGGGTTGGCCATGTTGATTCTGTTTCATTCAAACTTTATTATGTGTATATCTAACAATATACTTCTGTTCTAATTATTTTATTACAATGAATCTTTCCTATAAAATAAATAAAACATCTCCGTAATATTTGATATGGCTAAAATACCATTCTTAGTAGCTTTAGTTTTTATTCTTATAATTGGGGCAACAGGTCTTCATAATGTGATGGCACAAAACCAAATGTCCTGTGCTATTCAAAAAGGTGGCATAATCCATACTCAATCTGATCAGCGACAATACTGTATGGGAATTACTGAAGGGCAAAAAGCAGCAGCTGAGAATTTCCAGCATCAGGCAAAATTTAATGATTCACCTCCCCCCGAAGCACAAGGCCTGAACCATACGGCAGCATTTAACGAAGGCTATAAAAACAGCTATAATGACGAATGGAGCATCCTTACGAAAGGTTAGTTTGAGTCTTTGATCCTAAAAAGTAATAGAGCTGCATAGTTTTTAATTCTAATTGCACGGTCTAGTTTTTATTATTAGCTGGTCTAGTAATATTTATGGAAGTTAGGTGCGCCGATTGTGGCTGTTATCCAGAGGAATGCAAAAGTAGTAGTTCACCTAATGAATGCCCGCATTGCATTTTGACGGAGTGTTGTTGTTGGACAGCTGATACGTAACGCGGTAATATATTATGTGTCTATAGAACATTTGTTTTGAAATAAATGGATGGAGTTTAGGAATATTATATACTGTATTACATTTATTCTGTCTATCCTTTTACCTTTTTCGATCAATGAACATGAACGATGTGCAATGACTGAACCCTTCTTTGATATCACCCATTGCAGAATAGGTATAATAGCATGTCTCAATTCATTACCCTCTTCAGTTAATGTATAATCTACTCTTGGTGGAATTTCGTTAAAAGATTCTCTTTTGACTAAATTATTATTCTTTAACTCTTTTAGAGCATCTACTAATGTCTTTGGACTTGTAGGTTACAGTTCTTTTCATCAAATCTTATTCGCTTGTGGTTTCCAATTTCATTTATTATCAATAAAGCCCATTTATTTGTTATTACGTCGATAATTCCTTCAAGCGGACAAAGACAGATTACTTCACTATTGCAATAGTATTGACAGATGGTCAGTTAGGAATACAAATCTAAGATAAAGAATCCAAATCATAGAATGTGATTCATTAGACGATAAGCTGAATCAAGTCAGTTAGGTGTAATATACCCAGGAGCCTTAGTATTCAATAGCTAAAAAATGCTGGAAACCGTATCCTTTAGTTCTATTGCTACCCTCTTCCCAGGGCCATCTCTACTTTGACTAACATAATGTTCTACTAAATCCTGAACCATCACCTCTACCACACTGTCTAAGGCTGCACGAACAGCAGAGATTTGTTGAACTATCTCTGGGTAGGCTTTATCCTGATCAACCATTCTTTTAATTCCTCTAACATGACCTTCGATCCTAGCTAGTCTTTTTGAAATTTCAGGTCTTTTGTGGTGTGTCATATAGTTTAAGATTCCTTAATACCAACGGACAGTTTATCCAATATGTAACCTTTTAGGTTGTCAACCAACAAATTTACCTGCATTTTATTCCTCCATTTCTATCAACAATAAGCCTAGCTGAATTTGTCATAAATATAAGCTCGGAGCTTACATGAATAATGGCAGCCAGTAGAGGATTTATTATACCAACAAATGCAAGTATGAAACCTAGTCCATCTACAAATATGGTTCCAAAGAAGTTTTGTTTTATAACAAATAGAGACTGTCTAGATGTCTTGAGCAAATATGGTATCTTGGCTAAGTCTTCTGTCATAAGCACCACATCGGCAGTCTCTATAGCTACATCTGTTCCAGTCCTCCCCATAGCTATTCCAACATCAGCCTTGGCAAGAGCAGGGGCATCGTTTATCCCATCACCTACCATTACAACAGATCCTCCTCCTTGTTTCCTATGTTTTTCTCCTTTCTTTTGCTGCCTCGACATTTCCTCAATTATTGAAACTTTATCTTCTGGAAGCAAATCAGCATGATATTTCTCAATACCTAATTCTTTGGCAACCTTATTTGCTATTCTTTCATTATCACCTGTAAGCATTATAACATGAATATTCATCGCTTTAATTTTGGCTATGACATCCCTAGCCTCAGGGCGTAACTTATCATCCAGTAATACCGCACCGATAATTTGCCTATTTAATGACACAAAGACAGTAGTGGAGGAAGAGAACATGACTTCATTTGGGTTAAATTTCTGGAATGCCTCACCATTTGAATTGGTTTTTGTGAGGTATTGATATTGTGTCATATTTAGTATCGAAGTCAAAGAACTATCTTTACCTATATTTGAGCTAAGAGGTTGTGTCTCGTCTTCCATGAATTTCATATTACCTACCGCAATTCTTCGGCCTTTGTGTGAAATAGCTACACCTTTACCAACTTTTATTTCTAGTTCATTTTTGTTACCATGATCAGTATCATTTTTATCATGTATTGTGGAATAGTTATAGTTATTTTCCATCTTTGTTTCTGTTCGTGTTTCATGAGCTTTTGTTACGATGGCCTTTGCAATGGGGTGGTTAATATTTCTCTCAGCAATAGCTGCGTATTCTAAAATTTTAATTGGGTGAATTCTAGTATCAAAAGATACTACCTCTGAAACAACTGGCTTGCCAGTAGTTAAGGTGCCAGTCTTATCAAATACGATGGTGCCTGTGTCGCTCAGGTTCTCAATTTGCAGTCCTCCCTTGACTACAAGCCCTCTTCTTGATAGCCTTCCATTACTAGCCAATAGAGCAATAGGAGTTCCAACTGCAAGCCCGCAAGCTCCAGCCACCACAATCACTGATAAAGTAGAAACAATGTTGTGTGTAACTATAAATGTAAGCACAGATAACCCAATCGCAAATTGGATAAGCCTTGTGGCAAGTTTGTCGCTTAGCTTTTGTATAGGAGCTTTTGACGCCTCCGCTTCTTCTACTAAGTGAATGATCCTTGCAAAGGTAGTATCAGTTGAAGGCTTGTCGCATTGTATTTCCATAGGTTGTGTCAAGTTCATAGTTCCAGCCAAGACAGTGTCACCCACACATTTTTCAACTGGACTACTTTCGCCAGTAATACTAGCTTGGTTAATAGTTGATTCACCCTTGATAACATGGCCGTCTACAGGAATAATATCACCCTCCCTCACAACAACAGAATCACCCACTCTTACGTTGTCGACTGGGATTTCTATTGTGGTTGTAGTGGCCAAATTGATATTATCTTCTTTTTGAGAATTACTATTTCGTTTGATAATTGCTTTTTTTGGAGCAAGATCATAGAGTAGTTGTATGTTTTTCCTTCCTTTTTGAACTATAAAGCCTTCAACGAATTCTGATAAAAGTGCAAAGAATGTGATTACTATAGCTGGGAGAAATTGAAATAAGACCAAAGATGAGACAATTGCAATTACCATTGAAAGCTCCATATTTACCCGGCCTTTCTTTAATGCAGAAAATGATTCTTTGAATATAGGATAGCCACCAGCGGCTACAGCAACAATAATAATTATATTTCCTATCCAGAGTGGCTTTAAAAGATGCAGCCAACCTACAACTATAATCACTGTAGCCATCACAGCTAAACGAATTATTTCTGACCTCTTGTTTTGTAGTTCTTCAGCATCTTTGTCCTGAAGGCTATTAGGCTTAAATTCGCATGCACCAAACATAGATATATAGCTACATACCTAGGGGGGGTATTGGATATAAATTCTTGTATTTTACTCGTAAATAGGGCTAATTTACCACTGGTTATCCCCCTGGGTGGGATAGAATTATAAATGTGTTTTACGTTTGTTGCCAAATGATTAGCCTTGGTCTGAGTGTTGATAAGTCTAAGAGAATAAAAAGTTGTTGCGCTGACATGAAGGAGGAAGATTTTTGCCTTCTTATATCTAATGACAAGGTTTATGCTTACGACTCTACTCCTATGTAAAGAACGCTGACAACGAGAAGATCATAAAACAGGAGAAGATACTGATTACGAAAATCGATCCAACAAGCTAATAACATGGACAAAAGGAGATTCTCCATTCAAGGCATACAATATCGTTGGTCTGGACAAGTGATGGAACCTAAAGGTTCACTAACGTTTATAGGTCATAATCCAGGTGATGCAAACAAATCTATATCGTATAGAAAGTTCGAATAACAGCTGCATTACGAATTCTCCAGGCATAAGGTATGGGAAGCGACAGGATTATCAAATGGAGAGAGGAACCTATCGCTTATTCTATTATGTACAGTGATATTCTGGTAATAGCTAATATGTAAAGGTGCTTTTCATTACATGTAATTATGTAGAACATCAGAATGGAAGCGAAAGCCAGAGCCAGACAGATCGTTTAACTTGGAACGATATACAAGCATTACAGCAAGATGGATAAGACGAGATCTAGATTTATGATCATAGGGTGATGTCATTTCACACCGCTGTTCTTAAAAAAGCAGAGAAGGATAATTTATCAAAAGAAGCTGCAGCACACCGTGTTATGGAAGACATAAAAAATTACGAGAAAATCGGGGGCCTGCAAAATGAAATATCCAAAATGGTCATGCAACAATATGCCATCGGTCAAATGACGGCGCCAAGAGAAAAGGCGATAGAAGAGCTGATGAAGCTCCAAGCATTAGGGGCACAGACGCAGAAATATTGAATATTTATGAATGGCTGAAAAGGATGCGCGAAAACAAGAACATGATGGATTACAGAAAATGACATCGGGGTCTAAGAATATTTTAAAGAATGTGACTCGAAAGTAGGTTAGAGAAAGCCTCAACAAAGAATTTGAGAATGATCAAATAATAAAGTCTCGTCCGCATGGAGCAGGAACAGCACATTGTCGATGGCCTTGATATAAAATCTGATGGTAGAACGATTGCGTTCATACGAGTATTTGTCAGCAATAAAGACTATTCCTCCAATAAGGTTATACGTGGGGGAATTAAGGAGACCATAAAAATTTTAATTGACAAGGGATTTGATGTCATATGAAGAACAAGCGACGATTACAAGGATGATATTCCCGGTATGCATATAATTGTTGAAAATTTGGCTTCGGGGAAAAATGAGCACTGGATAGTCTCTATACAATCCGGCACTATGGATAAATTTTCAATTTTTGATAGGATTCATGATGCATTAATCCAGCATATGGTCCTTAAGGGATTCAGGCGGCTTTAATATTTACTCCAATTTGCTCGTTTAAATAATTTAGACAGACGGATATTTTGTCGATTGTGAGGCCTAGCATGGCCAGGGAATTACGCGTGGTTGGTGGGCTAAAAATGGAAAAAAGGCGCCAATATGTGCCGCTATATGGAACAAGAAGAACGATAATGCTGTCCGTAGGGTTGTGAAAATGTTCAGAAACATAGGCTTTAAAGTAAAAACGATGACAGTCAGTCAATTGTGGCTTATTGGATTTGAAGAACAACAATGTGTCCCATATTCATTATTTAGATCTACATTTTACAAAGTATTCATATTTTAATAACAAGAATATTGAATTCAAATATAGATCAAGTGTTGTCAATATTCTATAACCAAAAGGTGTGGGTAAAGAAGAATTTCCCATGGCTGCTTGTTCTGGATTCCATGCTTCTTTTAATAACAAATCAAATGCACTCTTATGTCCCAAGTCGACCAATGCGGCCTGTAATTCTGTTTTAAGACTAGAAATTGGTCGTAGGATTCAACATTCTTGCCTATCTATTTATCAAATCCTTGGTAAGCTGTTAATTCATATGGTTATCCATCCACGGTGCTAATTTGTGCAACAATTGGTAGACTAAAGCTAAATGTTGCACCTTTACCATCATTATTATTCTCAGCCCAAATCCTTCCGCCATGTGCTTTTATAATACCTTTGGAAATATACAGCCCCAATCCTGTTCCCTGATAAGATTTTGTTACAAATTTTGAAAATAGTCTCGGTAATATATCCAGGTCTATTCCCTGACCAGTATCTTTCACGCTAACAATTACTTTATCTTGTTGTTGGTCTTTTTCTTCCTTCACTTCAACTACTATAGTTCCATCCTCTTTACTAAATTTAACAGAATTATCTAGCAGGTTATGAATCACTCGTATGAGTCTATCTCTATCTACATATAGAATAATTGGTCTTGATGATAATTGGTAAAGATATTCGCTCCATTTTCCATTAACTGCTTCAATATAAAAGTCGTAATTGGCTCCATTATACCCAGAATTTTGAGGCAGTGAAACAATAGCAATAAGCATACCATACCTAAGATGCTTGAGAGGTTGACTATATGTAGAAGCATTTTCCGATTTTGATTTTAACCAAAGTGTTGCATTTAGAGACTTACCATCACTAACATAATTCACCGCCAGTATGTTTGCATAGCGAGACCTTAATTGAGTACTATTATCACCGTAAGTTTGAACCAATATAGGTTTTTTATCAGTAATAAAAACTTCATCAAAAGCAGGCGATGCAGCAAAAGCTTTAAGAAAAAGCGAATTTGGGATTAATAGTAAAAATAATAATATAAATATAAAATCAGCCGTAGTAGTTGTTAAGGATAAGTGTTTTTGTGACTTCAATTCCTTTTCATGTAATCATATACCAAATCATATCAGACATAGTTAAGGTTTTAGTTATTTTTGGTAACAGCTAAAAAGCAAGACTCATGTCTTTAATGGAGTCTATGCCAGCCAGCCTTTGCTCTCAACCTTTGAACTGTTCTAATTGTCTTGGTTTTTGTCTTAAGATTATTTTAGCTCAAGGATGTTAATGATGGGTGGATTACAGTGCATGAATTACATGCCTCCCTGTGAAATCACGCCGATTCCAATCCACTCCCCCTGCTCCGACACGAATTTCTAACCCATTAATAAATACGACACAGAAAGATAGAGACCGGTGATATTGTTTAATTTCCTCCTCAAGCCTTTGTTTTTCTTCTTGCTGTTGTTTGATGTGGTTCCTTAATTCTTCAGGCGATATGCTCCCTTGTAGGCTTGATTTTTCTGGAATGGACCTAGGCCTGAGACCCGCGTTATGAATTCAATTGGTCCCCTAGCGAAAGGACGTCGTTATATCCTGGATACACCGCAATTCCGTCTTTCCCTCAATATCGGCCTGATTACAAACGTCAACGCCCTGTTGATGTACTCGATTCTTCAGATCCTGTAAACCCATTTAGTACCCTTGCCAATAGGCCGTTTGTTCGATCTTGAAGGCGTTATAACCCTGGATGCAATGCGGGTTCCATCTACATTATCATGATTACATACATCCACCGCGTTTCGTTAAAAACCATTCTCTCTGTCTAGCGGAAATTCCAACCCAAATTATATGCTACAGTATGTGCAAATGCTTTCGGATTGCTGGATCCTAATACAAGTGCAAAAGCCAAAAATATCGGTGTTACCAATAAATTTTATTCATTTTATTCGCCCTTTTGCCAAACCTAACATCAGACCTGCGGAAGCGCTCGATACGAGACGAATGCCAACGTGTGATACCGAGTGGGTGGCGCTAATAGTATTTGAAATATGCGTAATTGCATTCGTAATCCAAGTAATTCCACTTTGTGACAAGATTTGATCCGCTTCAATTAATGAATTCAGCACAAGCAATTCAGAAAGCTATGGGTTGATAAAATTTTACACGCATATGTCAAATGTCCACACTGCAAAAATGGTACATCTTCTACGTCATTTCAAACAAAACAATTCTTCTGGCAATGGCCGGCAACGGTAGCGGTTCAGGCGGCTGGAGAGGGTAGATCAAGTCGTAGCAGCACTAGCTTCTAATTCAAATTCAACATTGCAGATACAGCAGTAGTTTAAGTACATGTTCATGTGATTCTCATCAGCTGCGTCATGTGATTCTCATCAGCTGCGTCAAATGAGAATTTGAGAAATGATGACTCCAGAACCAATACTCAAGAAGGAGAATTAGTCGTGCATAAGTACAACAAGTATATTGAATTTTATCGACTATTTGGGGGCAAGGATCCTATAGGCTAATGTGGATTGTTTACAAGAGGAAAGAATGGCTTTATTCGACGAAGGATAGCAAGGGCCGGTCAAGTCACGTCGTCAAATGCTATTTAATTGATGAATTCAGCACAAGCAATTCAGAAAGATAGAGTTGTTATATTACCTTGTGAGGGTCGTTCGTAACTGAGAACGGAGAAGGTTAGGCAGCGAGTGGCCGCAGCCGTCACCACCACAGCGCAGCTGCAGCCCACTGTTGGTATGTCCACTTCTTATGTATCCGAGTGTAACTTTAGTTAACATACATGGAGCCAATGTGCTCCTTGTCCGTGTTATGGTCATTGATCGACAAGCCTTTAACACTTTTTGACCTTAGTTTAGACATTCATGAAATATAACATAAAAAACATGTTTTTTTCTAATGTTAAAGCACCGCATTGCCTACATGGTTTGTATATGAATCTTTGTGGCACCTAGTAACAACTCTCTCCATAGTTGGTAGTAAGGTTTTGATTATCTTGCGGCGTCTCCGAACTGGCTAGGACAAGAGTGGGCAACGAATGACAGACAGTAGTAGAATTAGGGGGCATTATGAGTAGAATCAACTCCAAGTATGGCGATGTAAAAGAGTATCACAACTCTTGCTCCTATTTTGACAAAATAACTGTAAACATATAGCTAAAATAGAATCTACTACAATGTGCAGTCACACGTAGATGACTATAATGTACTTCTTCTCAAAGACATCTGTCGAAATCATTTGTTTGTAACTGCTGCGCTTGGCTGTCTTTTGTAGATGTCTGAGATGTGATACTAATGTCTATTGTAACGGGAAACGTTGATTCCGCCATCCGCCATCTTATTGGAACCTCTGAACTTAATTGATACTAAGTACTGAGCATGAAATTGATAATCGATATAATGGCATTATAAAATTTGATATTCTAACCAAATTCTTTTATTATAAAAATTATCACATTTACTTGGGATGTTTAATAAGAGGAATTATTCAACATAAGCTAATAAATAGCCATTTAATATCGCAGTACGCCATCAATTTAATATAATTTTTAAGAATATAGTTTTAGTATAAGAATATAACAATCCAAGCACTTATAGGATGTATTTAAGTCGCCTCTTTAAGATGTATTCAAGGAAAAATACAGCAATAGTTTCGAGCCTAGCTATGGTAGCATTAGCAATGCTTTTCGCAACTGGTCCGCTTGTTGCAAATCAGGCATCTGCTCACTACTATCACCACCATCACTACTATCATCACCACCACCACCATCACTACTATCATCACCACCACCACCACCACCACCACCATCACTACTATCATCACCACCACCATCACTACTATCATCACCACTAAGAAATTAAGAAGCTAGACTAACAAAATGTGGTAGACAGGAAAACTGTCGCCCGAGATACTTTTTTTGAGTCAAGTAAAAAAGCTATGCCTGATTTTAAAAATGGATGGACAGATCCCATGAGAAGTTGTATAACGATATTTCTAATTTGGTCCTACAATGAGTCAGCAGGTGTTGTTGTAGAATTCAGATGTGTTGACATTAGATGAAGTTAAATTACAGAGTGCTAATTAAGGATAGCTAAATAACATTCACAGACTCTAAAGCCGTTGCATTAGGGTATCAGAGCGAGTCCATGGGCCTAAATTGCATGTATGGTTCCCATAGACATCCGCCTGGCTTTCTTTCTTGCGTGGTGACGGGAAAGTTAGTCAGGCTGTTTCCTTTAATGCAGCTATTTTGAAATTATCTAAAGTTTTTGGTAACTATATACTAGTAGTAATGACTGGTATAGCTATAACTGATATCGGTGTAATAGTTAGGGAAATGAGTTTCAGTGGTCTGATAATACTTGTACTGCTTGTTACCATGGTTGGTGCAATAAGTATTAGGCACACCGTGATTTTGTACAATACAAACTATTAGATTAATCGCAGTAATCCCACCAACCATAACAGCAATGCCATCGATAATTACTCTGCTGAAATTTGCGGTAATATGGATAGCTTTTCTGCGTCTAGAAGACGCTCTTTTGGGATATTCGATTATATCTTTATCCAAGGACAATCTAAACTTTACACATTATTACGATTTAGGAAAGAAATTGAAGGTTTTTGGCTCTATTGAATTAAACTGCAATATGACGAGCCCCTCATTCCCGAGTGGTAATTAAATGCAATGCAGGTAGATAATAAAAAGAAACTTAATTTTGCAAAGGGAGATTAACATAGTTATGTTTGGGTCCCACAAGTAGGCTATTAGTAAACTAATCTATACATCACATACTTCCTCGTGGCTTAAACATCATCAAATACTTGATGAGAGGGTCCATGAACTTATGTTAATGGGTGTATGTGCATTATTGTCTACTTTAATAGTTGCTTTACTAGTTCGAACTACTGCTGTGCTTCAGGGAATACCTGCTTAACATAACCAGAAAGAACCACATACTGAATTATCAGAGATAAAAGGACAACTTCAAATGTTATTGTTTGTAAAATATTTTTGAATTCGCTAGGGGGAAGAGACGAAACTAGAGCTACAGATATTGCACCCCTCATACCACCAACTAGTACTATATGTTTCCAAGTGTTGGGTATATTTTCCCTAGCGAACCTGGTCGTAGCAGCTAAAAGGGGATAAATTGTTGCTGCCCTAGCACCAAAAACCGCTACAAGTGATAAGCAATTATAGGGAAATGTTGAGCTATATCTATCAAATTCATACTAATTCCCAAATATAGAAAAGCCGCGGAGCTTGCTAAAAATGCAATCATCTCCCAAAAATTAAATGCAAAGGTTCTAACACTCTTAGTCATAGTTGCTTCTTTCTTAACAGTCACGTTTCCAAAATAGAGTCCTGCGACGGCTACTGCGGCTAACCCAGACACGCCTAGAGAATTTGCTAGAATTACTGAACCAAATACTGTAGCTATTGTTAATGATGTCTCAGAAAGTGGGTCATTCATTAATGTGTGAAGATGATGTGTAGCAGCTGCGATTCCTAATCCAACAGCTAAACCTCCAAAAAATAGAATTATGAAATGTTCCGCCTGTGCAATAAAACCTAAATTTATTGTACCGTTTAAAATTGTAGGTAATATGCTGCTTAAATAAGTGCTTAAATTATTAGCGCCAATGGCACTAGTACTACCAACCGCCAACGCAATGATAGATGAGAAGGCAATGGCACCAGTAGCATCGTTGAAGGCTGCTTCTGATTCCATGAGGGTAGAGAGTACCCTGGGAACCTTCACCCTCTTGAATATTTCTATCACTATTGTATTGTAATTCCCGGCGTAGTGATTTTTCCAACTAGTAACAGAAGACAACCTTTTTTTATTACCTTTATTAATTACGCTATTTCTAAATGAAGCATGTTATTGGTTGTATCATACAAACTGCTTGTTAGCACCTAACTATGGAAATTATTTACACCTTTATGAGTATTTATATTAGTGCAGTTTATACGTGATTTGCGCGTAGACAGTCAAGGATCCTTTTAATTTAGCAGCTGAGTTTAATGCAGACCCAACTCACATTGTATCGCAGTTGTTCCCCGTACTATCATGTAGATTTTTCAGTTAGTCATAATCTCTAATCACTAGACAATGGAAACGAAATTAATTTTTATACTCTTGATCCCTCGATTCTTTGAAAGAGAATTTGCCAGCTCTTTCATCTTTCTGATCTCGCCCTTAAGCATTATGGTCTCCAAACAGTTATCGGCGTCTAGATGTATGTGAGTAGATGCACTTATTATCCCGCTGTACTTATGTTGGATCTGAGTAGACAGTGTGTCTTGATCAAACATATGGTTATTGTATAGCATGTTTATCGTACCAGCACCATTTTCCATCTCTCTTTTCTGCCATTCATATTGATCTATAAACGAATGTAGAGCTGTCTGAATTGCCTTTGACCGATCAGAGAAGCCTGCGATTTGCATCGCCGCATTAAATTCAGAGAGCAATTTAGGGGGTAGTGAAATGCTTATTCTCTTTACATAAGATTTTCGTTCTGCTTTCCGTACCAATTTTAGGTTTCATTAGGGATATGATAAATTAAACCTTCTTGCCTGTTCCTAGAGTTAATAGTTCTGCTTGGCCTTGGACAACTCCAGATGTTCAACTTCCACACATAGAATGATAAATTACCAAGCTAAAGCTGTTCCTGTCTAAAAATAAAAACATTCAGATGATTCTATGCTGATAAAGATCAGATACTTAACTTAATAGACTCATATAGGGCGATAGGAACATAAACAACTATTACAAAAGGAAGCTATAAGGTACAAAAATATTATCTTGAAAATAAGGCCTGCAGCGAAAGCGGATAAAGAGGAAGTATTGAAATTTTGTATTGATACGTTTGAATGGGGGGACTACATCGACCAGGTATGGGACTTGTGGTATTCTGATCAAGCTGGGTTTTTATTTGTAGCAGAGGAAGAAGATAGTTTGAATGATAAAAAACAGTCATCGGTAGTAGCGCTCTCTCACGTGTCTTTGTGTCCTAATAAAAATAACGTTTGGCTAGAAGGGATCAGAGTCAATCCCAATTATAGACGTAGATGTGTTGCGACACAGCTAATAAACAAAATGATTTCTTACGGTCGGGAACAAGGAGCAAGTAAAGCATCTGCAATAGTATCGGAAAAGAATATCGCATCACAATTAATGATGGAGAGAAACGGTTTTATTGTGATATCAAAATGGAACTATTATAGTATTAATAATATTACGAGAATGGTAAATAAGGCTAAACTCGGATCCAAAGTTGCTACTCTAAAAGATATTGAAATGATATGCGATTATCTAAGACATTCCGAGGTCTTTAAATCATCCGGAGGAACATATGTCAATTCATGGAAATGGTACCCAATAAATCTTTATTCCAGCGTTCTAGCAGATCTCATCGAGAATAAGAAAGTACTTCTACATGGAAATAATAATTCCATTGAAGGTATAGCCATTATCAATAGAGACAGACATTGGAACAAGGATAATAAGAGTTGTAATAATAGTAATAGTAATGCCTTTCAGATAGTTTATCTAGATGCCTCTAATGTATTCGCACTAAAAGATCTCATCAGCTTCGTCATGATTTTGATACACTCTGAAGATGTAATATATGACAGATTACAAGTTTATAGTCCCCAGATAACGTATGCCTCCATAGCTATGGAACAGACAGGAACAATAAGGTCAGAAGAATTTTTATTATACAGACGAGAAATCTAGCACCTAGCACTGTTGAATTCAAAAGTGAACATGACCGAATCGTAGCCACCGACAACCGTCCTACGACCAGGACTTCAATATGATCTGCCTTGAGAGTTGAATATCGATCGATCAATGCAAAGATGTCTAAAATATTTTATATCTCAGAAACTAAAGATGATGGAACCTCCCAAATATTCAGAGAAGCGATCGAACTTGGCGGAAGAACAACTGTGGGTGACGAAGTAGAAAGTGGAACTGGAGAAGTGGAAGCCAAAGATGAGTGGTCATGAACAGATGATGTTGGCGCCCGTGGCTTTGTGGTATTCCTATTTTGTGACCAATTCGCTAAGCTTGTCTAACTGCTGGTTCCATCCCCCTGTCATTCCCTGAAGTGAAGCCGGAGCCTTCGGACCTAGTGCCTTTGTGATCACCATGTGCAAATTCATTTTTGTCTTGTCTCCAAGATCCTCAAAATCAACAGTCGTGCTCTATGAAGATATCGCTACCTCTATCAATGTCGTCTAGTGCACCACCAACGAATTTCAGTCTGCTTTGCTGGATGGCCTCTTTAAACGTCCCGTTCATAGGCCACTTCATTCCTTCGGCAGGACCAAGATCCTTCCCGGCAAGCATTACTAACTAGATCTTACCATCTGGCCTTGCATCCCACACCACGATTTGTTACGCCTTTTGGACCCCACCATTTCTGTAGTATCTTGTGATCGGTCCAAGCTTTCCATACAAGATCCCATGACGCAACAAAAATGCGTGATATTGTCAACTCCTTTTTTAGTTCGTCTGCCACCTAATTCACCGTTTTTAGTACTCTTCTCAACCTGAAGCGCTAGATCAAGTTTGTCCAAGCTCTCATTTAAGTTGTTTTCCAGTTTCTTAATCCATTCTTCGATTTCGAATATCTAGGCCGGATTTATGTGATAGACATGTCGCTGTGCCTGTTTTCTCATAACCACAAGCTTTGAATCAAGTAATTTTTTTAGGTGCTGGAATATTGCTTGCGCAGTTATGTCAATTTTTTTGAATATTTCAGTAACACACATCTGTCCTATGTTTGTTAGAGTTTGCCGCATCCATGAAAATATTATAAAGTTATCACTTTATAAAACCGTGGATTAAATGGAGCCACTGCCTAACTCTCCTAAACAAAGTTATTGCAAGCTAACGGAGTGCAATGATGAAGAATGTGATTGTGACTATGAAACCTGCCGGAGCACTGCTTACATTAACTTAAAGGGTTTTTTATGCTGTTAAAGTCTATCTAAGCCTTGCATTTGTAATGATTTGTCTTTCTGGATTGATAAGAGTGAGATGTAGAAATGTAAATTTAGGGATCGTTAATTATTAACGGTATAGTTGCTATCAAGACCCAGAAAATTTTACTTGTTGAGTACGATATGGGATAATATGCGTTTTTATAGTAGATTGTATATAAGATACATACTATGGGAAGTAGTAGCATAAGTGATTGTATGCTGGTCGAACAAGCCGAATCAGAAGAACCGATTAGCATTCCAATTTGTGGTGCAAACCCATCTACTCCTGTGATAGACACATCCAATTTCATAAGCGAAATTCACTATCAAATCGGAAATAAATTATGCATAGAAATGCGGATTAGCCAAGACAGATAGAATATGGAAAAAGAAGATCAAACAAGGGATATCGAATTAGAGAATATAGTAGGTAATCTACTGATCGCAGAATATCAGGTAGAGAAATTGAAGGATAGGCTCATTAGTAGAATTGGTTCTGTATATCATTCTACAACTAACAAAAAAACGTCCACGCACATCTTTAAAAGTAATGGTACATGGGTCAAAATTTCACTTAATGTTGAAAAGATGACGACAGACAAGACAAGTGAAGTTGAAAATGGGATACGAGAGAATGAATAGTAGAAATACTGACTATTGTGAGTGCATTCGGACAAACAAAAATTCGATCTATTCACTTCAAGGCTTAACTATTTGAGGCGAAATGGCATGGCACGTACCACATCGCATCATTTCTCAAAAGTAGGAAGGGATCTCATCTAATCCATCCCTGTGATTCCAGCTTTTAAGTGACATAATATACATATTTTATGATATATGAGAAAACATGAATTTTTTAATATATACTATTATTTTACTCAATACTAGTATACAGTTTAATACTTGCAATGGATTTAACATGAATTAGATGGAAAAAGAGTTACTGACGCTAACAACAATTCAGAAACTATCTGATAAAATTAAGAATGAAGAAGTTTCCCCGTTAGAATTAGTTGAAGTATGCTTAGAAAGGATAAAGAAATTTAATCCATCTTTGAATTCCTTCATCACGGTTCTAGGAGATGAAGCACGTAAGGATGCTGCAACAGCTGAAAAAGAAATTAGACAAGGACTCTATATAGGCCCATTGCACGGTATTCCATTTTCAATCAAAGATGTCATATATGCAGAAGGAGTTCGATGCACTGCAGGTTCAAAGATAATGGCTAATTATAATTCTAAAATTGATGCTACTTCTGTTGCAAAAATGAAGACGGCAGGCACGATTCTAATTGGTACAAATAATACACATGAGTTTGCTTGTGGAATAACGAATGTGAATCCACATTTTGGTTCCTCCAAGAATCCATGGGATACTTCGAAGTTATCAGGAGGGTCAAGTGGAGGCTCTGCTGTTGCGGTTGCAGCGAGTATGGTACCTGTATCCTTAGCAACAGATACAAGTGGTTCCATTAGAGTTCCATCAGCACTTTGTGGTGTTGTAGGCTTAAAACCTACTTACGGTAGAGTTAGTAAATACGGGATTGTAGATCTGGCACCGTCACTAGATCATGTCGGATGTATCACAAGAAGCGTATGGGATGCGGCTGCGATTTTGCAGACTATTGCTGGTCATGATCCGCTCGATCCTACTTCGATCAACAAACAAGTTCCTGATTACACAAAAAACATTAATAGGATAAAACCAAAAATGTCAGTAGGGATTCCTAAAGAATATTTCTTCTACTACTTACAACCAGAAGTTGGAAAAGTATTTCACAAGTTCATCGATACTATCAAATCATCCGATATTGCTTCAGTTTCTGATATAAGCATTCCGGAAAGCGATAAAATTTATGAATCCTGGCGACCATTAAGACTTGGGGAATCTGCAGAAATACATTCTAAATGGTTACAGACAAGACCGGAAGATTATGGTGAAGATGTTCGAAAGATGTTATTAAATGGAATGCAAGTAACCGCGGTTGATTACATAAAAGCGCATAAATTTAGAAGAGAGCTAAGAAGTTCATTTATAGAAATTCTAGAAAAAGTTGACGCTCTTGTTATGCCCACTACTATTATCACTGCTCCTGGATTTGATGAGCCAACAGTGAGTGTAAATGACAAGACATTTGAAATCTACCAAGCATTGAGCAGAAACACTATCGGTTTTGATAGTACAGGCCTACCTGCAATTAGTATACCAGCTGGGTTGACGAAGGACAATTTGCCAGTGGGAGTCCAGATAATAGGGGCACCATTTGAAGAAGAAAAGATCCTTTCGATAGCTTATGCGTATGAATGTATAAACGATAGCCTCACAAAATTTATGCCTCCCCTCCACTAAATTATTCTATGGCTTTATCATACCTTGTATTCCATTCCATTACCTAATCTTTTTAGCTTGAGGGTCTACAATCTCTGAAAGTTCTAGAATTGATTCGAAATAACCAATATGTGTTCACATCAAGCTGATTTTTGTCAAGCTGTCTAGAACCTTGTTTATTTATATTTGCCTAATTAGTTGCAAATTATGTGAATAGTAAGGTCGTAGTTTCGATAACAATACCAAACGAGAAAGACCTTGAAATCATGATGGAAGCAGTCAAAATGCTAGAATCTTTTGGAATACCGTTTGAAGTAGTAGTGACATCAGCTCATAGATCGCCTGAAGAAATGATCCTATATGCAAAAGGTGCAAAAAAGAGAGGCATAGAAGTGATTATAGCAGCTGCAAACGGCGCAGCACATTTGCCAGGAATGATTGCTGCTTTTACAACATTACCTGTTATTGCTGTACCGCTAAGGTCATCTCTTCTAGATGGTTTAGATTCTGTTCTTTCAATGTTACAAATGCCTATAGGAGTTCCGACTGCTACTGTGTCAATCTATGGGGCGAGAAATGCTGCAGTTCTTGCCTGTCAGATTTTAGCTCTACACAATGAACGTCTTACGCATAAATTGGATGAATTTAAATTGAGTCTGGCTGACGAAGTTAAAAAACAGGGAGCAAACGTTAAACTATGACTCGTATATCGTAAAATTATAAGTCCGGTAAGATGATTACATTACATAGAGGTTGGTTAGCTCGTTTTTAGCTCGTTTTCATCTAAATAATTAATCATAAAATCTCAAATTTATGATATATGCTTACGCGCTATTTTTATTATATATATTAAAATGTCCATTTTTTAATACATTTATTTATATCTCGCAGAAGCTTATCAAATAATTACAAATGACAGAGGCAAAGGAGGAATATACTGATAGGCCAGTACCCGAACAAGCGAGATTGGGATTTTTAGAGCCAGCTCTAGTATGGGCTGGTTTTGCACATGCATACATTTGTATATTCATTGGAAGCCAAATAATGGGCGGTTTAGGGGCACCACTAGGATACGTAGCCATAGTAGGAGGGCAAGTATTCTTGTTTGCATATTCTGGTTTAATCGCACATAGAGGGGCCAAATTAGGTCTAAATTTCTCGATGATGTGTAAGGCAGCATTTGGAAAGCATGGTTACGTTGTTCCGGTTATTCTAATATCAGGATTAGTGGCTGGGTGGTTTGTCTTCCAAGCATGGTTAGCTGCTGACTTAACTGTAGGCTTGTATGGTGGAAAGTCTTTTAATGCAGGACATGGAAGTGGCGTACTTCCGGGTATATTAGGTACTACTAGCTTTTGGGCTGGACTATGGGCTATTGTCTTTGGATTATTCGCAGTATACGGAATGAATGCCATGGCTTCGCTGGGTAAATTTGCTGTCTTTGCAGTAGCAGCCTTGGAAGTATGGATGATCTACTCGATTTTGGTAGTTGTAGCGACACATACAGGAGGGAACCCGTTAGTTTCACCGGTGGTAGGTAAGCATTGGACATTTGCACTTGGTTTTACTGCATCAGTTGGAACATTTATAGTTAGTAGTACTATGACTGGTGATTTCGTAAGGTGGACAAAAAGTCCTAAACAAGCATTGGCTGTGACGGAGGTTGCTTTCCCAGTATGTAACATGATAACTCTTTTAATTGGCGGGATATATACAGCGGTAGCTGGACATCTTGACTTTTTCTTTGGCTTGGCTGCAGTAGCATTTGGGATACCCATAATGGTTATGCAGTGGTTAAGCAATGGCTCAGTATGTGATGGATGTTTGTATAATGCTGGTCAAGGTTTCAGAAATCTAACGTATTACGTCTCAAAGGGAAAAATTAACTATTCATGGAAGAAAGTGACAATGATAATAATGTTTGTTGGTGCTGCAGTAGCAGTATCCAATCTTATAACCAATATAGTCCCATGGCTTAATACTCTTGGAGTTTTAGTCCCACTTGTTGGCGGAGTATTGATAGGTCATTATTGGATTGTTGCTAGGAAGAATAATATTAATGAGCATATGCTTGCACAATGTAACAATATAGACTCAAATGATCTATATACATCATTTTGCATAAAAAACACCTTCCGAGATTTCAATAAACGGTTTTGGGAGAGGAGAAGTATTACAAAATGTACACTCAGTATACTAAATATATGAAATTCGG
>JAICVW010000275.1 GCA_025935105.1 Nitrososphaeraceae archaeon | reverse complement strand
ATCATGGGCGCACCTAGACCCTCCATAGTAGTTGAAAATAATGCAACAGGCACAACTGATATCACACACTCAGAAATAGCATATTTAGGCTATGAACAGGGGAAACACAAGGGTGGTTCAGGACTTAGTTATTATTATGGTGGTGATGGGAGCGTCATAGAGAATAATGACATACACCATGTGTATTTTGGTTTGTACACATTTGGTGTTGGTCATATGCTTGTAGCCGATAATATTATCAGAAATAGTGGTCACTATGGACTTGACCCTCATACAGGAACTCATGATATGATAATTAGAAATAATACTGTATACAATAACAATGGGAGTGGAATAATTTGCTCACTTAATTGTTATAACATACTCATTGACCACAACAAGGTTCACGATAACGCAGGGGATGGGGTAGACTTCAGTAGGAATATGTATAACTCCGTTGCAAGAAATAATATTATCTTTAATGAGCCATCTGGTGTTTATATTTCACAGTCACATACGAATCAGATTTACAATAATACTATTTCAAATAGTGAAGAAGGAATATACGTGAATTCTGGCTCTTCAAATAATAAAATCCATGATAACAAGATTATAAATTCGAAGTCTTATGCCATACTAGTCAAAGGCGCATCAGTTGCAAATGCCTTCTATTCTAATAAAATAGCTAGTGATAATAAGCAAGGATTAATAATTAGTCAAGATCCAACATCAAAAAATAATGTATTTTATAATAACCAGATTGCCAATCCTATAAACTTAGATAGCCCACACGACACAACAAGAAAGGAAGTAAGCAGAAAATGAGTCAGTGAGTCAGATACAGCAAACAACAACAAATAACCAAACAAACTGTCTTCGATTATGAAGTGAGAATCACGGAAGAAATCGTAACTTAGCTTACGGTTTTATCTTGATAGGACTGGCAATGGCAGTAGCAGTAACGCTGGTCTTGGTAGGTTGAATGTTAAACGAATATGTTCTAGTTGTATTGTCATCAATAGGAGATTTATTAGTTGGAGTTAGAACTTTATATTTGAAAAGCATCGTTGCATTAGTCATTCCGGGGGCTATTGCTTTATATGATATATCTGGGGAATTGGGACTTACAATAGGTAATTGTTCTCCACGCTTAAGGGTCACTACTTGGGCTTTACAGCTGGCATTTAATGGATGATGCTTAATCAACACATTTTTATTAAATGTAACCGAAAGTGGTGAAGTACAAGTTCCATTTTCAAAAGTGATTGTAGATGTAGAATTATTAACTACAGTGCCTCTTAAACTCAATGTACTACCAACGTATACCTTTGATTGTATCGAATGAACATGGAGTACCTTTATACCCTTGATATGATAATGAGTTGCACTATTAGAAGCTGAAACTCCTGTGCTAATGGTTTTGTAAATATTAAATGCGTAAGTCCTGGTTGTGTTATCTTCTGTAGTAAGCGTACTATTAGCTGTTTTAACTTGATAATCAAAAACTATGGTCGCATTAGTCATCCCAGGCGTTATTGCTTTGTATGAGACTCCAGATACTACAAATGACTGCTCTCCTGGTTTGAGAGAGAGCGACCTAGATTGAGGTGTCACGGCACAAGAATTGGCTGGGTTTGAGACACTCCTATTAAAACTAATATGCATTGCATTACTACATGTTCCGTTCGAAAATGCGATGGTAGAAGAGGAATTGTTAATCACAACAGCTCGTAGTCTAAAGTTGTCACCAATGGCTATAGCTGGTGGCATCGTCTGAACCTGAAGGACCTTTATGCCTCTGATATGAGTATGAGCAGTAGTCGGGTGAGTTGTAATTGTAGTGGATGGCCTTTTATTAGTAATGTTAAATGTATACACTCTGGAAATATTATCGCTAACAGGAGATTTACCGC
This sequence comes from Nitrososphaeraceae archaeon, assembly GCA_025935105.1. GTDB lineage: Archaea > Thermoproteota > Nitrososphaeria > Nitrososphaerales > Nitrososphaeraceae > Nitrosopolaris. The sequence continues at coordinate 3,013 of JAICVW010000275.1, read as the reverse complement.
TAGTCGTTTCGACTCCAAAGTTTAACAAAATAGTTGCATTAGTCATTCCAGGAGTTATTGCTTTGTATACTATGCCAGAATTGTTTGTGGTTAGTATTGCTGACTGCTGATGAGGCTTCAGAATTACCTCTTTTGTAGGTGTGGTACAAAGTGCAATCCCCTGATTTTCTGTCAGGACATTCTTATCAAAATCCAAAGAAATGGGTGAGTTACACGTTCCATTTGGAAACGTTATAGTATCGTTGGAGTTGTTAATCACAATGCCTTCTATGTTAAACTTATCGCCAACATGTACGGTTGGTGGTTTGGTATGTACTCGTAGGATCTTGACACCTTCGATTTGATTGTGGCCCTTGGTATGTCCAGTCGTAGTATTGGAGCTTTTATGAATACCATCACTAATGCTACTATCACTGTCGCTTTTACTCTTATCGGCAGCTAAAACTGGATAAACTAAAGTCGAAAAAGCCATAAACATCAAGTTCGAAGTAAAGATAATAAATAAAATCCATTTTGAGCTCAAAGTTAACTTTTTCATTATGACTGTTAGGCTATATTATACCGCTATTACTAAACAGAGCCCGAACCTGAGTCAGAAGTAGAGCTGCCGCTACTAGTCCTACCGCCACTACTGCTGCCTGAACCACTGTCTGAATGGCTGTGAGTCGCATATGGACCAGTGTGGTATTCCTTGTCATAGCAATTATTGACATCAGTTAGATCAAGCTTACCGTGCTTATTGGCGACATTAGTCATGCAATTGAAGAATCGCTTTATTGCAAAAGCTGGTGTTACAATTGTGCTAGTCGTAATCAGTGCTAAGCCTGTTAATATGACAATTACACTTAGTGCTGTATGCCTTCTAGTAATCATCGAATCTAATAATATGAGGATACTTATAGGCAGATCTAATCATCCTACTATAAAAATAATCTTTGGCCTTCATTTACGGCACGATATCCATACCTAAGATGAATATGATTTCTAGAGATGCTTATGCATTGAGAAATATAATAATAAGAAAACACACATAGATGTTTATTATTGCAATCAAGCGGACATTATCTGGAAGTCGGTACCACGGTTTTCGGTTTCAGGATATTTATTAATGGCGAATAATAGTATACTGTTTTTTTGTCTATGAGATATTTACAGATTTATCAGTGTCAGGTTTAAGCCTCTTCGCTCCTTGTCACCATGTTATCATTCTTTCCAATTTTGGTTTTTACATAGCTGTGCTCTTTTGCTTGCTGATAAGTATTATATTATATTATATCATACCGCAGTCTGATCGTTGAATTGCCTGTAGGTAAGTGCCGACAGTTGATCTAGTTCAAGATGATGTTCTCTGTCTATGGCCAGACACTCTAGTTGGTAACCGAATCGATGGCACGTTTGTATGTTGTTCTATAAACTTGCTCTCCTTTCTGGAACGAGAGTAAACCATTTTTCTCCAGAACCGATAGATATTGCTTCAAGTTTCGCTAATGAATTGAGCTACAATTTAAATGGAACGAATCTCAATTGCTAGTATTGTCAATGGTTTGTTGGTCAGGAAAGTATAAAGAATGGTTAGCGCTGCTGCTCTGTGTAAGCCATCAACAATAAGCCTCTTTTGCTTTAGTTCATCAAAAACTGTGATTATGATATCATCTTTATATGCTTCTGCCAAGTTATATCGGAAATAATTTCTACGCGTAGGGTCGTATTTATCATCAAGTGCTTTCTTACGAATAGCCTCTGTATCCATCCAATCTTTGAATAGTTCTTTCTCTGCATGCGCCGCTCGCCATCCTTCCTTTCTTTTATTCTCGCTCCCTCTGATACCAAGAGACTATTAACTATCAATAAAATCCATCCATTCTCTACATGATTTGATGATGCACATTCTGGTGCGAGTCATAGTTATTTGAAATATGTCGTTCAATAGTTCTGGTTCCATAATACAAGGATTCAAAAAATCAATCTATCAAGCCATGGAATTTGAGTCGCAGGAACTTAATTTGAATCAATTTTACTAGCGTTAATCTTTCAATAGGATTACAATCAAATATCCAGTGCGTAAATGAAGTTACAGAAAATAATCGATAATAGTGTCTTCTTGGATTAGAATTAGCAAGATAGATTTGTCTTAAGTTCCAATGGTTATAAAAAATGCTTATGGCAAAGATAACGCGTGAAATATAGTCGAGATAGTATTTAATTTGAATATCTTATAACAAGTTTTCATAGCAAGCTACAACTTTTATACCTCTTGCTGTTATCGTTATTGATGGTAGGTCAGAATCTTGCTAGTTTTGAAGGCAGATATCCAAAGGATCTTTTTAACAAATCTGTATACACTGATGATAATCAAGTGCTTGTAGGTTATGTAGCGAAAGAGATCGGTAACATACTTATTGTATTCAGTGAATTTAACAAGAAAATCAGATATGATATACCAAAATCTGATATTGTTGTAGCTGGAAGTATGGTAATTGTTCAAAATAGCCAATTTGAACTATCGAAATACAAAGTGAAAAGAGATGCACCTTTCCCAGAGGGAAAGGATCTGAAACCCACTGAGGAAAGTGCGCATTCAATGGAAGCTACTAAAGTAGAAAAAGCTGGCATGAGAAAAGAAACAATAATGAAAGCACAGGACTTGAAGCCAGACAAGAAGAAAAACACAGAACTCATTGCAACTTCGCCTTCTCGTCAAATTGCTGAGCCTTCAAAGTCACTCACGGTGAATTCTAGCCCAGCAGATCGAAAAATATTACCAACCACAGAAAAAGGTCATGGCAGTCCTATAAAGTTCATCCAGACAAGCCCTATTTCACAACAAGCTTCTATGATATCTTCACAAGGACCATTAAACCAGAAACAGGAATATACCGGGACCACTATAAAACCGGTAACAGGAACTGGAATATTTGCACTAAACCACGAGATCAAGAAGCACATGGATAAAGCTAGTACCGGTGATGTTACAGGCACAGCAGCTCCTCCAGATTCTACCAAAGAAGCTAGT
>JAICVW010000205.1 GCA_025935105.1 Nitrososphaeraceae archaeon | reverse complement strand
TAACTCGACCAAAGCAGCTGAAGGTAACAAAGGTTCCATCCTAGATCCAATTACAGGATTAGGTCAAGCGATCGCCAACGGTCTTAAAGGTTTAGGCAATCTCATAACAGGAAATAAAAAATAAAAATAAAACAATACATACAAAAGGAGGACATGGAATCCAGGTGTGATATAAGGCTATCCATCACTCAGATCTGCGTTTTGCATTGGTAGCACACAGTATATTGAATCCTACATCGCCTAGACTATCTACTGACTTAGATTAAGGATAGGAAGAATGAAATCAGCGCTCAAGGTAGGTAAAGTATAGCTATTAGTAACCTAATGGGTCAATGCATGAAGCTACAGTTAAAGAGAAAATTCATATCCCCCGGCAATATGCGCACTCATCCGCTGGCTGGTTAGCGCTATTTGAATTTTAGATCTGCAATATCCTTTGTGATTTAAAAAAAGTAATTTGAATATTGCATTATGTTCTAAAAAATATTAAAATGCAACTCTACCAGCGGTACAAAAAGAGTGAAAATGAGTAGCAAGCGAGAACACTCTACTAGAAATAAGTGGCCTCCAAAAGTCATAAGTGACATTGTATAGAACACGAATAACTAGCGTTAAAATCAATAACTCAATATTTGTTTCTTTTTGCTGATGGGTATTGATGGTATCGATGAGGACGACGATGTCGATTCCGTAGTTGTTATCTTTCCAGCATTTTGGATTCTCAATAAGGGAATTGAGGATGTTCATATTAAGAGAGAAACTACGGCAAGAGTATTTTGTGTAATACTCTATGATTGTTACTGGCGCTCCTTTGCTTGTTTATTGCTGTGCTGCTGTGGAATAATTGCTTAGAACTGATAGCATTTATCTATGTAAGGTAGAGGGACAAACAAGATCATTTATATCTATATTTGACCACTAGACCTATTGATATAGCCACTGCTATTACCACTATTATGCCGATGATAGCGATATTAGACAAGCTAGTCTCCAATGCTAGAGTTATGGGGAATGAAGCTAACGTAGCAAAATTTGGACTGTTCGACTTTGTCCGCATGATCACTTGATATACGCCAAGATCTGGAAATGCATAATTTATAAGGTAATTGCCTTTGTTGTCAGATAACCCACTAAACTTGACTACTTTCTGCTGCCCATTGCTACTACCTACTAGTATAACTGTTACTAACACATTTTTGAAAGCTGCACCAGTACGTAAATCATTTATTGTAAACCGCAGCTCGGTAGGAGTATTTATAATTGGGTTATCTGGTGAATAGCTAAATAGAATCCTTACGTTATTATCACTATCTTTCCAGATTTTAACATTCCTTGCAAGTTGAGAATATGCAAATTTCGAGATTTCACTGCCAGCTGCAATAGCTAACAATAGCAACAATATAAAAACAAACATCATACCAAGTCTGTATAATAATTTCATTATATCGCATTGAATACTAACTTATATAATACATTTTACTACCATGAGCTGTGGACAGAATCCACTTTGGGTCTAAAATAACGGCCGCCGCTGCTATTGCTGCAACTACTTTAGACACGATAACCGAAAGAAAGTTGGAAAATACTACAGAGGATCTACCGTCTCGCTGTTCCGGCCTCATTCAAAAGATGCTATCTGTGAGCAGAGAGAATACTTTAACCATATGTGATTATATACTTTGTCTAAAATCAGAGATCAATCTATCCAATAATTACAGAAGGGACGTTATAGAACTGCTTTACACTCTTCAATAACAAATCATTCAAGAAAATAACTAGGGGAGACGTACTGTCCTTCCTGGATAGTTTTCGCAAAATAGATAGCGTTGACCCATTGCACAGGTGGATTGGAACATATAACCTATATGCAATTCACATAACCAGATTCTTCAAATGGCTGTATAATCCAGACATAACACCGACCAAGAGACCAAAGCCTGATGTTGTTCAGAATATATCACAGCTCAAACGAAAGGAGAAGTCTATCTATAAGCCAACCGACCTTTGGACTCCAGAAGATGATTCTCTGTTCCTAAAGTACTGTCCTAGTCCAAGAGATAGGTGCTATCATACTATGTCAAGAGATTCAGCAGCAAGACCCCATGAACTTTTGAAACTTAGGGTTAAGGATGTTGTGTTCAAACTCGCACCTGACGAGAAGCAATATGCTGAGATCCTAGTCAATGGTAAAACGGGAACTAGATGTATCCCACTTATTGACTCTATTCCATATATCAAGGACTGGATAAATCAGCATCCTCGAAGCGGTAATTCTAATGCTATATTGCTTTGTGGATTTGGGAAGAGTCTCAACCAAATGATAGATGAAAGAAGTCTTGCCAAGATATACAAGCGATACAAAGAGAAATTCTTTCCCAAATTATTAGAGAATCCGTCTGTGTTACCAGAAGATAAGCAAAAGATTAGGGAATTATTAAAGAAACCATGGAACCCATACATCAGAAGGCATTCCTCATTAACAGAGAAATCTACAATATTAAAGGAACACACTTTAAGACAATTTGCAGGCTGGTCTCCTGGTCCTAACATGCACCTGAAATATTTGCATTATTTTGGCAATGAATCAAATGACAGTATACTTGAGGCATATGGAATAATCTCGAAGGGCAAACATGTCTCAGAGGCACTAAGGCCGAAACAATGTCCTAATTGCAATGAACCAAATAAACCTGATAGTCGCTTCTGTTCTAAATGCAGAATGGTATTAACGTACGATGCATACAATGGGACTCTAGAAGATCAAAAAGAAAAAGAATCAGAAGTTCAGAAAATGCAACAGAAATATGAACAGGATATGAAGACTATTCGTGAAGAGATGGAAAATAAATTTCAACAGATACTTGTAAGAATAGATATGGAAAAACTAACAACTCATAATAAAAAATAACCTTTCTCTTAATTTTCATATTTTAGATTATAGACATATAATCTCGATTAAAAAGTTTATTATTTTCTATATTATCTCTAATCTTCTCCATCTTTTGTAACATATTGAACCCGTGCTAAAACCATACCCAGATTTTGCCTATATTTAGTAATATTTCTACCATTTCTTTGTAGTTTATCTCAATTCTTGGCAAGGAATTACATTAAATCATATCAAACGATGTAAATGAGAATAAATATTTAAATTACTCATAATGAGCAATGTATAGATGAAAAAAAGGAGAGAGATCATACTGCAACCATATCTTGTCGGTTTAGCAAGAAAATCACTAGATGTTTATCTTCCGTCTCGGATAGTCAAGGAACACAATCTAAATACCTCAACAATATTCGCAATCACAGCTGCTGGCGATAACAAGAATGAATCCAAGATAATGTTGAAAGTTATACATCCAAAAAGACACCATAAGAAAAGACAAGAGAAAGAAGAATATAAGATGAGACCTGTTGGCAAAAGTTTCGAGGCTTCCAGTCAACAAGCATCATCCATTGGAGACCAGTAGCCCACGATGGACAACATGACCTCCACAAAGTCTGACGTCTTCACAAGATATAAAGAATGTACTGGAAGATGCTGTCAAAATATTGGCATCCATTATCTAAAGGTCATTTATTTGAACAAATTCGGATGGTTCTGCGACGACTGTAGAATTGGTTTACTCTTAGACAAACTGGTAGAGGTAAGTCTGCAGCCGAATTCAAGGACTAGTCAATCTTTGGATGCAGCCGATCCGAATAGATCGTTTGTAGGAGAAAGAAATGATGCCGGAAGAGCATGAGGGTTATGTAGGGAATATGGACAGATTCAGGAATGACTGTAGGGAAGAGGACAGCGGGACTACTGGTGTAGCTGCTTTGAAGTTTGAAAGGCAATTCGTTGGGGTAGAAATAGACAGATTGGTCGGCATAATGAGAGAAGAACTACACCAATAAAAGAAGCAGCAATAGATGGGATAGGATGAGATGTCGCTCATAAAGGTATCCACTATTAAGAAATGAATCTATACTGACTAACATAATTACGTATTAATCAGTTGGGCATCCATACGGGGCAATATGACTTAAAAAAGTTGACGAACTTATGTTAACCAGTATAGATATCGGGAGGGAGACAAGACAAGAACAGTAAATATGATAATTTGATACCGTGGTATATGTTAGGCACTAAATCTGGTGATGCCTAGTGTTTTTGATTATTCTCAATTCTTATAATCGTATTCAATCAAATTTGTTTGAAAATGTTTCAATTCTACTAAACAATAGAACAAGCTGGTGTTACTATAATTGATTGTTTATTTTATTTATTTCCTAGCTAAAGCAGGCATGCCTGAATCAGGATCCAAAAAGAGAGGACTTACATGTATGTGTCCACTACTACCACTACTAAAGTCAAACATGTTCAAAATAGTTCCTGCTTTTGAATCATATGAATTATTTCCAATCCGGCCTAAATGCCAATTATCTTCTATAAAGCGCAAGATAGAGGTCTGATCAGTAAGGGTATGATCTACAAAGTTGATTTTAGCCCATGGAGAGATAACTAAAAAGGGCAAACGTGGACCATAACCACACCTATCTTGATATGGTCCTTTACTTGTAGTAGCGTTACCACATTGGCCAATTCCGGATAGTCTATCAAATTTCAAGTCCAATTTTCTGTTCGGATGTATAATTATGGTTCAGAGGTTAGTAAAGGAGTTCTATCAAGACGGAAAGGATTCGCAGAATTAGGATTAGTATGCAAGAGAACAGAGTTTAATCCGTTAATTGATGGAGTGTGTAAAGAAGGTACAAACTTGGGCTCGCCGAATGGATTTGCAGCGTTGGGATAATTACCATAGTAGTGATCAAAAGATATGTCCTCCTGGAGTAGTATAACTAAATGTTTGATTGGGGTCATTGTGCCAAGAGTGGTGTTAAGACTGATCCCAGCAGATGTCTGAGCAGAAAGAGAAGTAGCAGCTTCTGCCGCTACTGTGCTAGTAATATATGAAACTGCTACTAACTTCTAATTAGAATTGTGAGAGAACTACTAATTAGAATTGAGAGAATTGTGGTTGCTACTAGTATTTATTACCACTTTCTTTCCTTTTCCCAAATAGTAGCATGGAGATGACATTATCTTATAACAATGTCATTGCATTCAGTACTTCATAATGAGTTACCTCACCTGCTTCTGCAAGACAGGGAAATTCTAATAATTTGCCCCGATTTTTAACTACATTCTCCATCTGGGTCTGATGATTATTGGCTTCCTTTCTCATTCCTTCTATCCTACTCTTTGCCGATGCCTCATCAGGCTACTTATCCATTTGAGTTCATGTTGCTGATTAGGTAAACTCGTGTTCACAAATGTTCTCTTATGTGGTAATATATAACTGGATTAAACGCTTATGGTTAAATATGTAAAAAGCGAATTTGATACTTGAATAACAGTGTTCAAAGATCTGATAAACCCTGCGCAATTTAATATAATGGTAAGCAAGCTAGGCGACGTATTGGTCAAAGCTCTCGACAAACCATTGGGTTATGCGATAAACTGGGGCCGGATATTGTCTCTGTGGCCAGTTCATCTTGAAACGGCATGCTGTAGCGTAGAATTTGGAGCAGCCTCTGGGCCTAGATACGATGTTGAGAGATTTGGGATAATAGAAGCTTTTGGTTCGCTAAGACAATGTGATTTGATTGTGGTCCAAGGAACAGTAACTAGAAAAATGGCTCCTCGGTTAAGGATGGTTTATGATCAAATGCCAGACCCAAAATATGTGATTGCAATGGGCGCATGTGCAATTACTGGAGGTCTCTATGTTGACTCGTATAATG
>JAICVW010000187.1 GCA_025935105.1 Nitrososphaeraceae archaeon | reverse complement strand
TGTTCTGGGCCATGTGTGTATCACTGTCATACACTTTATCATCACACACATGGCCTAGCATCAATCTTCTCGTCTTTCCTTTCAAATTCCTGGTCGTTTGATTTGATGTATTGTTTGTCTTGCTCAGAAAGCCTAGAAAAATCAGCTTCCTGAGGAGCTGAAATCCTCCGTTCTCTCGCTCACAAACAAGTAGGCGGGCGTCAAGCTGAGACTGTTATTATAGACGAACAACCAGTAAGAAGGTAAGGGAGCATCTAGACCTAATGGCTTGCTGTGTTGGCATGGACGAGCTTATAGAAAGAGGATATGCGCAGATAGACACTCAAGAACATGGGACAAGTAAACCAACCATAACATTCGGAGACCTATACTATAAGAGCTGTATGCAGGTTGAGGTTAACTTTTGTCCTTTTTGTGGGGCCCAATATCCTAGAGTTATACAATCGTAAATCAAAAAGTCTATGGTTCTATGTGCCAAAGGAATAAAACCATAACCATTTTTTCTTACTTCGAACCCAGAGTAGATTTCCTTATTATCTACCATCTTGTATATATCATAACAAGCCATAAAAGGTACTACCATCGAGAACAGACTACAACTGGTCGTATTGTTATGACATTAGCCGGCTGGTTGTAGTCTGTCTGTTTATTTAACCATTAACTACCATACTGTGTACATCCCAGTACCAACCTAACATAACCTAGGTAGGTATGTTCTGGGCCATGTGTGTATCATTATGCACCTCATTCTACTATCGCACATGGCCTAGCATCAATCGAATTTCTCAACCGCCTTTTCCCCATGCCATGTAAACCATATATCATTACTCGGAAGCTGCGTTTTTATTCGTCTATTGCTTGAATTTTTTAAACAATTTAGCATCTTTAGTTACTGTGGCTTTTTGTTGTAAGGATATGGAAGAACTCGTGAAAAGAGGATATGCAAAACAGGGCCAGATACAGTACGGGGAGGATAGGCCATCTATGAGGCCGTACCTCACGGCCCCTAACAAATTAATGGCAGTCGACGACGATTCCGATATTACGTTCACCCTAAAGAGAAATTTTGAACAACGCGGCTTCTCTATAGACGTTTATAATGACCCTATAGAGGCATTAGCCAATTTCAAACTGAACTATTACGACTTGCTGCTTCTTGATGTCAAGATGCCAAAAATGAATGGATTTATCTTTGTTTCTATCATATGTTTATATGGTTTACATACAACCATACATGTTTTAACGATTCGAACTCCTTACCTTGTCTTTGTTTTTCCAGGCATTATAGACAGGTAGGCTATGATAAATTGAGAAAAAAGACTTAAGTCCAATAATGAGTTATCCATAATGCCCCTACTCAGTGGGGAAGAGGACTTCTCAACAAGTAGACTGGTTTGGCCTCCACGCTAGACCAGTTTATTATTCATTAAACATCATATTCTAAATACTCATAACACTGACACCTAGCCAACTGATTGGACATACGATTGGACAAATGGTACCAGATAGTTGGCTAGTTCCCTTGCGTCAGCGTGTTATCTTAGGACGTGACGTCTAGCTTAGGACGTCGTACATAGAGAGATAGTATTTACGCCGTTTGCCCTTAGTGGGAGTTCGTTTCTATTAGAACTTTGGGACCTCCTAATATGAAGGGCCTAGAAGAGCAGGGATAAGGGTAAGAGCGAGTGAGGCCCATGAGCAGCATAAGTTAAAGATAGATAAATGATCTAAATTCTTTCAAACGGAATAATGATATTTCCTGGTCGAAGGTGCCCTTCTACTAACAATCACTCAGGCGTCCACTAAGTTTCGCACTGGAAAATTGGTTTCTACATCAAGCTTTTGGAAGTAAATCAATCCATCATAAATTTCATTAATTTTTAGTTGGTTTAGACTTTTGCAGTAAATATTTGCCACAAAATCTGTAGATTTATAGAGTATATATTAGCACACATTTGGATAAACACGATACGACTAGGTAGGCTTGAAGTAGGCTTGAAACTCATTTACTCCAGAACTGGCAAGAACTGATTAGATACGAAATAAGATCGGTAAGCCAGAGATTCTAATATAGCATTTCAGCTTTATACGTAATTGCCGGGACCTTTTTTGGGCCGAGTTATTGGTAGAAAGATTGATAGTATCCAGCCCCCTTCTACTCACAATCACAAATTCGCTGGCCGGTCTAAATATACTGTAGTAACATTTTGGTGCGATAGACGTGTACTTCAGGAGTAGTTGTAGTTCTAAGTTTCATCGTCAGTAATTTCTATCGCGTTTCGCACCTTTGTTATATGCATTATGAATTTGAAATGCCTCATACTTTATCTAGTACTACTGGTACTTATTGTTGTGGTAGATCTAGTCTACGGCCGTGGAATTACTGATCTTATACGGGAAATGCCCCTTTATTTCAACATCTTCACAAAGTATGCTTCCATTAAACTATTTAACGCAAAGCCAACTATGTATGGATCTGTAGATATCATTAATGTATGTAATCTGCACTGCACACATTGCTATTGGTGGCTTAATAGAAAGAATAACAACAGCGAATTAAGTGCAGAGAAGTGGCGCGAGATAATTAGACAAAGAATAAAAAAGAACCATCTTTTTGTTGTGACACTAGTCGGTGGTGAACCACTACTGCGTCCTGATGTTATCCAAGTGTTCTGCGAAGAGATGCCAAAGCGCGTCTGTGTTGTGACCAACGGAACATATCCTTTGAAGAGATTCGAGGACCTTTATTTTTACTGGATCTCCATGGACGGGACTGAAAAAGTACACAATAAGATCAGAGGAGAAGGTTCGTATTTAAAGACTAAGCAGAACATTTTTGACTATATCGCAGGTCCTAATCGCAATAACAAGCCAGCATGGAAAGACATTTGGATCACAATGACTATTAATTCTTTGAACTATGGTACAATTGAAGATTTAATAGATGAATGGATTGGAAAAGTGAACAAAATAGGATTTCAATTTCATACTCCATTTGTTAAGGACGATCCTTTATGGATGGCATTTGGAGAGAAACGTAATCAGGTGGTCGACAAACTGGTCGCGTTAAAAAACAAATATCCTAACTTTGTAATTAATGGTATTAAGCAGTTATTATTGATGAAAGGTAATTGGGGTGGCGTTGGTACCACTCCAGTACAATGCCCTTCTTGGGCTATACTTTCATTAGATCATATGGGAAGAGTGAAGCAACCATGCTGCATCGGTAGTGCCGACCACAATTCACTAAAGCCAATTTGTGAACAATGTGGTCTTGGTTGTTATTCTGTACTTGTGGCTCAGGGCATTAAAGGAGGAACTAGATGAGATGAGATAAAATAAAATTTGTACATGTCTTTTAATACTTGTATTCTTCATTCCACGCCTTGCTATTGGTAAATATGTATGATTTTATATGTCAAGTATAATAGTAGGCTTTGTGATATAGTAAATGAAACAAAGAAATGAAGATGAATAATTGAAATGCCAACGCTTATGATAAAATGTAAAACCTGTGGTGAAGTCTTTGGAGGGCTATATGTTGATGAAGATAGCAATCCAAAGCTCAGAGTTTCAGCCACTAACACTAATACTTTGCATATGTGTTCGAGAGGACATAATAATGAGTACGTTCTAGAAGATTATATGGACTGGTCTTGAATACTTGACAAATCAACAATTAAGGCGGTTCTTGTAACATATCCTGATAACTTTAGACTAGAAGAAGCAAAGAGTCTAGTAGAATCAGCAGAACAAACAAAAGCAACAACAAAACAAAAAAAAGATAGAATGTCTGCGCTGCCATGACTTGATGATACTACATGCTACATTCAGACTTTGATCGACTTTACTACTTTTGTGAAGAAGGTTTGTTTACGCTTTCTTTAGGCAAATAGCAAAGTAATCGGGATTATGGCGCGCATTTTTCTAAATTCAGCTGCTTTCTGCCCTCTTTATCTCCATCGTTATCGCCCACTTTTATTGATCCTCATATTCCCTCATACTTATCTTAAAGTTTGGAGAATCAGTAGGAAACCCACCACCCATCGCTTTTCCAATATTGGACATAGCCTTTGGCAAATTATTCATGAGATCTTCAGAAGTAAAGGCTATCATGTTTGCACCAAATGCATTGAATGGTGGCGATCTGTCCGCGCCTGCTTTGAAATCATTAGGATTAGAAAACGTGAATGTAGGGGCTCCGATTCTTGATACAATGTAATCCATCTTCATTTGAACGTCTTTTACAGTATAGTCTTATATTTTTCGATATCGCCCAGCTGACTAGATGAAACGCCTAAACTATGCTTACTATAGAACAAGGTGTTTCAGATTGGATATATTGAAGTATCCATTTAAAGACGTGAGTTAGCGAATTAATGTTGGGGTATAACACGTATAAAGGCACAGCATTAAATATAATACAGTGGCTCACATTACTAATGTACGGTAACGTTATTCTGTTTAATGATGTGTATCTATTCATTCAAAGACCTATTACCGACTTTGCTGTATAATATAGGCATGATACTGGAATACAGAAAAAGTGTATCGATGATTATCGATGATACTGTATTGCCGGTGATCGCTCCAGCTGAAAAGACGGCCAGCATATAGTCTGCATAGGCGTAATAGTAGCAATGATAAGTATCAGTATACGTGTTGATGCCTTTGCAGATCCGCAACATTGTGATAAGTTGGGGAGCCCTTCCTGCTATAGTATAGGTTATTCACAGGCTCATCCGGGAACTATCAGCCCTAGTAATCACAGCTCGAATTTTCAGGATGGGTGGAAAGCTGGAGCAGGAACCTCGGGCAACAATAACAATCTAGTGATGCATAATTCTCCCTTAATATGGTAGTCAGGAGCAGCAACAAATAATTATGTATATAGTATTAATATCATCGGTTTGATATCTGCTTTGGTCCGAGATAGGATTCAAGATGTCCCAATATAGACTGGGTTGAAAGAACCATGATAAACAAGAAAACTCATAACTAACGTCGTGTAAAAATGAGGGATTAGATAAGCTCAGCTATATAATTATGAAAAAATCATTAGCTTCAGCATCAATATTAGTGGTAATAGTATACGTTGTCATACTATTACTGATAATAATATCAGTAACTCTGATTGCTTTATCCCCACAATTACAGGCTCGAACTCTTAATATCAATAGTAATAACAGTAACAACAACTCCAACCACAGTATCCTTTACCCAATATGAGAAAATAAATAGCAGTGAGTTTCTATAACTCATTCAGGATAGCTAAAACTCATTCATTCAGCATTGGTTAGGTAATCGCAAGGCAGGTCTGGAGTACACTTTCACACAGCAGTTTTAGTAACTCCAGAATGAAGCTATGCACATGAACTTGGAATCTTTTTGTAACTGATATCAGGAGTAAAGCAGTTTTTTATAATACTGTACATTGAATGAATGTACTTGTTATTTATTTCATCTTCACTCTTTCAGAGTATGGAAGTGGCTTTTTCTTATCTTCTAAAATGCCATCAACAAAAGACTCTACTAGCTTTTGAAGCTCCGCTAGGTTGGTCTTTTTTAAATTCCTAGTATATAATGCAAGCTCTTCGGAATCATTATCCCCAGCAGCCAGAATATGTCTATATATACTGTTCATGCATGTTTCAAACGAAAAATCTAATTGTTCGGGATCATTGTAGTTCATGGGAGAAGTCTCATCGTAACGAAATCTGTCTAAGAATAAAATGTCAAAGCTTGTGATAAGCTAGTATTACTAGTGTGGATGACCTCTACGATCTTTCAATACTGTCCAAATTATCTCTGCGGGGGATCGGAGGTGAAAGAAATACAAACTCGCTTTTAAATCCTGATTTGATTTCAGTTCGCGCACCCAAATAACCATTCTCAAACGTTGAAAGAAATTACTACTTCAATTACCCTTGGGGGAAGAGTGAATTTTACTTTGGGACAATTGTTGCTTTAAAGACATTTAGTTACCTGGTCAGATGTATAATACCTA
>JAICVW010000036.1 GCA_025935105.1 Nitrososphaeraceae archaeon | reverse complement strand
GGAGCAGTACATGACTTGAAGCAGAAAGATATAAAAAATGTCCTAAGCTACTCTCTGTCCATGCAAGCAGAACTATTTAACTTTCCTAGGACATTAAATATATGAGGTAGCTCGTGGTTGGACAGATTTAAGAAAGAGAACTAGATCCGAATATAATGAAGACAAAGTATAGCCATGTCCTCTGAAGTTCTAGATGACTCAACGAACACGTTAAAATTATTCATAAGACTGATGAAGTCGGCGAAGTTTGAGGTACTTCTGATATTACCTACCATTAATGCATTCAAGCGTGAGTATAGAATTGGGGCATTCCACCTTCTGGCGGATTTGGCATCAAACTCACAAAGTGCTGATAGTAAAGAATCATCGTCCAGTAAAGTAGGAAAGGTTAATCACAGTAATAGAGGTGATGTATCCTGTAAAATCCTAACCCCAACCAATGAAGAAATTGAGCGAATAATAATGGATTTGCAAAGATATACTCAAGGGCGATCTACTCAACAAAATCGCCAAATCGCTGTTCTTAACAATAGAAATAAAATTCAGAACAAGCATAGTCTTCAATTTAGACATTTAGAGTCTCCTCCTGGATTAAATGTTACGACAGTAACTATTCTAGTCATTGACAGAAGTTCATCTCTGGTAATTGAGAAGATCGATGACTCTAAGATGGAGTTTGTTGAAGCAGCAGGCCTAGCAACGTACTCGACAAGTGAGCCGACGGTCATATCATATGTTTCCATTTTTGAGAACTTTTGGAATCAGGCTGACCTATATGAACAACTAAAAGTCCATGACAAAATGCAAAAGGAGTTTATCAACATAGCAAGCCACGAGTTGAAAACCCCTGTTCAATCAATCTTGGGTTATTCGGAGCTCCTCCTGGAGCACCCCGATAATTTCCAAAAATTAGCAGAAGGTGTGCGAAGAAATGCTCTTAGACTCGAGAAGCTCACTAATAATATTTTGGATGTTTCAAGGATAGATAGCAACAGACTTAGGCTAAAGAGAGAGGCATTAAATATCAATGAAAAGATAGCAAACGTTGTAAAGGATATCCAGCTCAATAGTGAAATAAAGATAAAAATCATAGAGCCCTCCGTAAATCCAATCGTAGTAGGAGTCGATAAAGTAAGAATATATCAAGTGCTATCAAATCTGTTGACCAATGCGATTAAATTCAGTCGTCTACGTCGTGATGAAAGGCTTGACTCCAGAACTAAGGCAGAGAAAGATATCACTATACACACTGACATAAGGGCTTCTAGTCACGAAGTAGTCATTGCTGTCAAAGATAGAGGGGTAGGGATTGCACCCGATATGCGGGATAAATTATTTTCAAAATTCGCTAGTCAGTCTGAAGAAGGCATGGGGTTAGGACTATTCATTTCCAGAGGCATAGTGGAAGCACACAATGGCAAAATATGGGCTGAAAACAACCGAGACGGGGACGGGGCCATGTTCGCTTTTTCATTGCCTCTAGAGAATAGCAAATAGACTTTACAGTTCTGATTTGCGTCTTTCATGACTAGCATGTTATTGTTAAGGTAAATATCTACGGGATTCTACCACCAACTGGGTTAACTTAATCTAGCATAGCAGACAGTAAATCTTTCGCTAAAGTATGAATTGCAAGATATTAATGAATCCAACAACTTCTAGTAGTTAATCTCGGGCATGACAATATATTGTCTTCAAAAGTTTCGGAATCTGCTATCCATAAACAATTCTAAGATCATATCCAAAAGCAGTTTTAAAGAACAAGTCTCTCATGCATAGTTGTCTGGCAGGGTTTCAATTTCACTGATCAAATCCCAAATTGATTGCTGCCTATTTTGCGCTCTAATATCGATCATCTTCAAAATACACTGATCAAGTTTCTGAGAAATCGTCTTATGAAATTTTGATGGGCGTGGTACTAGTGCTCTATTCATTTTATCGTCATATGTTGGGGGTCTTTTACGGGTCATCATTTCATAAAATATTATTCCCAACGAAAAAATATCACTGCGTGCGTTAATATTTCCCAATGTAAGCCATTGCTCTGGTGAGCAGTATCCCGGAGTGCCGCCAATTTCTCCCCCCGCTTTTGCAGTTAATGCCAGAGATTCTCTGTTGATGTCTTTTCCGAGCCCCCAATCTGTAACTTTTATCTCAGCCCGGCTGCGATCAGTATACATAATATTATCTGGCTTTAGGTCCCGGTGGTAGATATTGGAGCTATGAGCTTGAGCCAAGGCATTACATATGGGCAGGATGACCCGATTGATGGTCCATTTCCGTTCAAAAACATACTTATCATTGCTATCAAATCTTTCATCCATGTGTTGCCTGAGAGAACCACCGGCTAAATATTCCATTATATAATAAGGTGAAAAATTAGGAGGCTCCCCCCCTAAGTTCCATTGCAATATTTTGACAATATTGGGATGGCTCAACTCAGAGAGTATCCTAATCTCTCTCTCAAATCGATCCCTGTTAATTGAATCCAGATTTTTAAGCTCTTTCAAAGCGTATTTCCTATTATTTGGCCCCCCCTCTATCTCGAATACCGTCCCAAAGGCACCTGAATTGATGTGTCGAATAATATTATATTTCATTTGGATACTATTAACAGCTTAGTAGATGATTAGATATGATTTATAAGCTAGCGTTTTCAGAAACCGATCTTTGGCAGCCTGGGTCAATCTATTCTTCTTATATTGACAGCTACGAGACTATTTGAATCAAGGTGACGTAGGATACAGAAGTAGGTCATGCTTGGAATCTATTTGGCTCATTTGATGTATAGTCGCAATCTACAATATAGTTGGGTAGACAACAGCTGATTTGGAACAAGAACAAATTTGGTGTAGCCTATATTCAGATAGGCAATATATTTGATTTTCATCTGGCAACCAGTAACACAGACGTGGTAACAGGTGTGGCTAGTACGCTCTGTAATATTTCATTGTGTACGACTGCATATTGAAGCAAAAGCGGACCAAACATAAAAGATATACGCATAATTTGGTTTCCTTAATAACTATGCTAGCCACCCTAGATTTTCATGTTAAAGTGAACTAAAGCTAGCAATTTTTAATTTAGTAAAAATAATAGTGCTTTATAGTCTCCAATGTACGATAGGATAGGTTATAAAAGAAAGCGACATGATTAACAAATGAGTCAATTCTTTAGCAAAAATGAATTCAATATTCAATGTAGTCTCCAAAATGTAAAGCACAAATTGATAGCTAAAGACATCATTTTGCAAGGCGTTAAAAAACGTGAAGCACTAATTGAATTTGCAAATCAATTAGACTTACCAGCAGGACTAAGAGAACTTATAATTAGACACGGGTTCACGTCAGGTCTGCTTCTTAACGTAGGCCCAGCACGCTTGTCTCAGAATCTTGGTATAGACAATGATGTCGCTAAGATGATAATCCATGCTGCCAAAAGACGTTTGGAAATCATCTCTTGAGTGTATATTGCTACATTATGATGCCGCTTTTATCAGGATAATGGAGTGACAATCAATGGAAATAATACTTAACATATTGAAATGCACTAGAATTTGTTTCCAGGTATTGGTGGAACCTGAATAACCTACCCAGTAATCTTTTGTAAAACACATTACTCAATTGATAAATTCAGTTTCCACCAACTTTATATACTAGACCTCTAAGCGGGTCCTATATTGATTTTAGAAGAATGTCGATCAAAGAAATGCTTGAACCTTAACATATTCGTGGAATGTCTGCATCTAAAATGAAATATTGACTAATATTTAGCACTTATGGTGGGTGGCACAGGGAATGATCAATTCTTTGCTGGAACCGGCCATGACGTAATGATTGGCGGAGGCGGAGCCAACTACTTTGACTGCGGGTTAAGCGGTAGCGGCATAATTCTTGACTTCAATCCTGGACATGGTGATACAAAAGCATCGAATTGCAAGTTCGTGATAATGGCAAGTTCCAACACAAACTCAAAGCCCAGTTTGGTACTACAGTAATTAAGTGTACTCTAGTGATCGTCACATCGCGTGATTTGAGTAACTTCCTCTCCTTTCTCTGTAGGCTACCTGTAACACGATCTAATCGTTCTGGAGGTTAGACAAGATGTATTCGAACAGCGCATTAGAGTACCACAAATCCAGTCTGCCTGTTTTGTCCTTGTAGTCTAGTCCTAGTCAATATTTTATACCATAGTAAAAATGTGCAAACGTTAATTCAACCTGGCCGTGCATGATTACATCATTGAAATGCATAAACTTATCCAAATTGATAGTTTTAAGTGGTATATCATTTCAAATGCATAAAGTTGCTGCGCCAAAACAAAATTCGTTTGGATTTAGCCTTCCTTGTAAATGTGTAATAGTATTGTTAGATACTAGCGCTTATGGTAATTACTTAGGCGCTGCGCCTGAATTTATGCCTTCCAATAATTATTTCTTTTCTTACCAACAGTACGCTTCTATTCCTCGATCAATTGCGGTCGCTTACTTGTCAACACATTGACAAGTTTCAGTTGCGGATTAGTCCGATATGAATACATCCATCCAGATTTGAAAAAATTACAGTTAGAGACTGAGATAGATTAAAGAATTATTTTGAAATAGTATAAAGTATTAAATTATAATAGCGAATTAATTCAGAATCATAAAGCTGATCCCTTTAAATAGGAATTTGTGCATGGGATGCTAAGTCGCCGTGCTCAGCAAGCTTCATCCAGGGCCAGTCATTTGTCATGCGTGTTCTTGATGTCTCTCCGGCTTTGATGTGCCGGCGACATGAAAATGGTTTACGAGCATGTAGTCACAGATGATATAGTCGAATCAATATATGCAAAAACGGTTAGGTTCTCCGTATAAAGCAAGTTTATGTTGCTGAATAAATCACCTGTGGTGTTCGTGTCCTGTTTTTTCACTAATCAATGCTGAATTGAACATCATGACGAGCAGTTGATTATTTCGAGTGCCAAATGCACAATTTAAAGGTGCCTGAAATAGCGAATTTCCTTGAATTGCAAAGGGCTGCAAACCCTAGGCGATATAAAGGTGCATTTAGCTGTACTTGTCAATTTAGATTTTGACTACCCCACTCTCCCTGCCGATTAGGTTCTTTTTGATATTTATATTATAACCGTTTGGCGCAGGTGATGGCTAACAGAAGTGAAATGAACCAAACACTCATGGCACAAGCCTTTATGATGGAATCCATAGAAAACATAAGATCCGCAGAGGCATATAGAATCTTGTCTGATAAAGCGCAAAAATTCTACGGCGTCAAATCAAAAGATTTTGATTATTTTTCAGAAAAGGCAACACGATACCTAGAAGATATTGTGTTATTCAGACATATCGCGACGGCTAACCAACATTTACCAGATGAGTTTAGAAAAGCTGGCGTTGGCGACTCTGCTAGTTTACTGAGACTTCTAACTCATTTGTATGACGATGAAGAGCCAGGTTAAATTTTTTAGAATTTCTTACTTATACGCTTGTTTCATAACTATTTCAAATGTATTGGATCATCAAAGGAGTCAAAAACCTCTTTCTATTTGAAACAGCTGCTTATAATGTATTACAATATAGTTATCCAGGCAAGAATGTAAGAAATATTTCGGCAAACAAGATGATGAGTGCAATAGATCTAATATAGTTTGCAGGAGTTAGTGAAACCTAAATAGAAGGATAATCTGTAGTACGATAATATCCATCGTTAAAAAGTAATTACTCGGATTTTCATTTAATATTCAGGAGTTAGACCGAAAATTAGATCCCTTCGGTATTAATACTTGTCATACTTTGGGCACCCAAGCATTTATCAGCTAATAGAAAAAAGACACTAATCTTTATAAGCATACAATAAGAACAAAGTATGAACAGTATTAATGTAATCAAAATGTTTCAGAGAATTTATAAGTTCAGTAATATATCTTCAAATCCGTCTATACTTTAGCAGCTGTTGTATAGCAGTCTAATATACTATAAATGAATAATTCCCCTAGAGAACAATTGAACAACAAAAGATCCTAAGAATTGTGACAATACAGGCAGCAATTGCCTTTACTACAATCGTATCTACTATGCCATACCAAGTAATTGCTGTGGGCCATTGCGGGCATCACAACAGCAACAATTACCACAACAGAAATAGCATAAATGTCGAACCAAGAGAACGCCTGCTCTGGGTCATTCAACGAAACAATCTACCTGAACGAAGGCGCCAATAGTGCGGACATCAGTCGCTAAATAAGTAGGCAAGGCATATAGCAATAGAAGACAAAAACCTCTTTTTTTATACAAATAATATTTAAGAGTATGTGTGTAAGTACTATTTCAGACTTTTAATACATATCAATTATTAATGTTATAATTATAGCAGCTGCCGCGAAGTATTCCAAATATACTATAGATTGTCTACCTAAGCGAGAATAATGAACCAAAAAGTATTAGCGATAGCATCAGTAGTAGCAGTGGTAGCATTAGCTCTAACAGCCGTCGGATTCTCAATTCCACAACTAGTCTTCGCAGGTAGCTATGGATACCATCATCACCACGACCATCACCACAAGAACAATAACCATAGGAATAACTTAAGAGTAGATCAGCAAGTCAACCAACAAAATAGCTGCACCGGCGGCCAATGAGGCGGTGAGGCTTTACAACCAACTGCTGTATTAGGTAATGGCTCTAGTCCTGATATTGCTAGCAACGGTTTCCCTAATGGCGAAGACATGGTTAGTGGATCTTCATTCTGCATAAACGCTGGAGACAACTCAGCTTCAGTACATAGGTGAACCGGCTCGGTTGCAACTATTAACCAGCCTCCTATTTTTTTAAACAAAAATTGAGCACGAGTTTGAAAGAACACGAATTAAACTAAGAACGTTGAATTTCAGAGCTAAAACAGAGAGGATGTTGTAAATTCAAATAATAAATTTGTCATATAGAAGATTTAGCATCTACACTCACTAGATGCCACGGTCAAACCGGATCCATTCTTTGCGAGATATGCTTTTAAGAGGTATTTTGACCCTACGTAGATACAACGTTAATGAAAGGAAGAAAAGATAAGGAAACAGTTCGAAACAACAAGTATAATAAAACTAAAAGTAATAAAGCAATTTTTATCGGCCTAGCAGTATCGGTAGTTGCTATCCTGGGTTTGGTTATCATCTTCTTATCTTCTAGTATTTTACACAATCTAAGTACAGGACTAACTGGTAATGGGATTGGCAATAGCAACATCAATTACAATGGCAATGGGAATGGTGTGGACCAGACGGGTAAGGCATACATAATTAAACAAATTTCAAATCCAACATACGCAAGTGCACCTGCACTAGGGAGCAATAAAGCAAAAATTACAATCGTTGAATTTGGCGACTACAGGTGTCACTTTTGCGCTAGATTTTATAGATATACTAGCGGTAGCATAATCCAAAACTTTGTAGACACAGGAAAAGTACGATTCCTCTTTAAGGATTTCATTGTTAATGATAAGCCAGGAGATACTACATCAATGCTAGCGGCTTTTGCCTCATATTGCGCCGCAGACCAAGGAAAATATTGGCAATATCATAATGAAGTTTACAACAATTCAAAAGGAGAAGACGTAGCCTGGGTAACCCCTGGTGTGCTGAAACAGTTTGCAAACGATGTGAAGATTCCAGATACCAACAAGTTTTCGACCTGCCTTGATTCTCATACGCATACAAAAGTCGTACAGCAAAATAATGACCTTGCAGGGAATATCGGTTTGCAGGCGACCCCGAGCTTTATTCTACTCTCAACTTCCAAATCACAGCCAGGACCTTACTTGATCGAAGGAGCTCAGCCTTATTCTGTCTTTCAACAAGCAATTGAAAAGCTAGAGTCGTCTACGTAAGCCAATTTTGACGAATAGAGCCGCATGGTTATTGTTTTTTTTATATGGTTAATATCAGACCAGCTCATTTATAGAGCATTGTAGAAGTAGTCCATGCGCCGAAGACTCCTAGACAAAGCGGCTGTATTACAACTCTAATAGACGTGGAGTCATAAAAAAACCGATTACATCTATCGTATGATCATCAATGTGCGGCTGAAATTTAATTAGTCAAGAACAGTATTACTAAATTTAGAATATTAAAAATTGAGAGATGGAGCTACTTTCTGGATACGATTGATTACCCGTTTGCTCCATTCGTGTTGTTTCCATTCAGCCCAGTGCTGCTTGTTCCGTTAGAGCCTGTTGAGTTAGAGCCAGCAAGGCCATTAGCGATACCGCCATTTGCACCATTGGCATCAATACCGTGTTCGCTGTTGCCTAAATTCACGATATTCCCATTAATATCATGTATTCCTAAAATAGACATGGGCAAGTGTCTGTAAGATAGTGCTCCTGTAGACGTATAAGCTAGTACCGTCATTACAGCCACAGCGATTATAGCACCAGATGACAATGCAAAACTGTGGGTCACAACAAAATAATTTCCTACATAATATATTTGAATTACTTCGCTACAACATCTAAGAATCTAGAATAGATTGGACGTATATGCAAACCCTGAAAAATATCTCATAATATTCAAGTATAATATCACTATACTTGTAAGATAGAACATCTTCATTGATTTTCTTCGCATTTTAAAAACGTGTCTCTTTCATTGGTCAAAGGAATAATCGCGAAGCTCATTTGAAAATGTAATTTCCACGCTTTTTCTTTAATAAGGTATATATTACCACCATTACTGTCGCTGGGAATCCAACACTAAATATGATTGCCTCGAAGAGAAGGTCTCTCGAGGGAGCTGGTGCCCATACCGAGACGTCAAATGATGCCAATGCAATGCCAAATGAGCTTCTTTTCAAGTTGACTAGAATCTGATTGTGTCCGTTATATGGAAAAGAGTAATTCAAGGAGAAATCACCACTTGATATTGGTATATTCAAAAATTTTGAAGCTTTTTGGAAATCATTTATAATTACGACGTTTGCTCGGAGGTTGTTTAATTTCTGGCCGGTTGTTAGGTTCCTAATACTAAAGTCAAGAACAGTAGGAGAATCAGCTGTAGGTTGTTGGGGATTGTGAGAAAACTCTATCTTGACATCACGTTCATTGTCAATCCATTGCTGTACTAATGGTACAGACAACTGAGCATAGAGGATGGAATTAAAACCAGGGCTTCCAACCCAAAGCAACACTATTGCAGTTATGAAAGTCAAAGTTTTGTGGGGCGTTGTCTCGAATTCGTCCGACATATTTGATGCAAACTCGTTTGAAGGGTGTAGTTCGTGACTCTCAATTGGAGCTATCTAATCTAGAAATAGTGTATGTAATCAAGTAGATTCTCCCTAGTCACTTGACCCAAGTTTGGCTATGAGAGGGCTCTTCCTCTCGGTTTTGCAATCTATTCTTTTGGCGATAGAATAAAAAAAATGAACTCAATGAACCAATCACTGCGCCAGGAACTATTGCGATAAATGCGGCAGTGGGTAAAGTAATCACAAAGTATGGGATTGTATTTGCAACCAAATCGGTGACTACCCGGTGGGAAGGAAGAAGGAAATACGAGAGTGTTAAATTAAACCATGGAAAATCAATTAGATAAAAAGCAGAGCCAATGATTGCCCCAGCTAATAGTATCTTTGAGGGCAGTCTTTTGAATAACATTGGTGTATTGAGTACGAAATCAGCAAATATAACTGCAGAATAGGATAATAAAACATACCAGAGAAATAATGGCGAGTCTTTGTAAGAAGGAACGATTCCTGCAAATAGATTCATGCCTATCAGCACTATAGCCACCGCACTTGAATAGCCAAATTTATTGTACCCACCAATAATTTTTGATCCAATAAGGAACATTATCGAGCTTATGAGAGGGATTCCGATAATTGCTATCATTGATTCTGCGATCGGATTCAAATTAAAGTTAAAGTGTTGACCATGCGATAGCGGTAACGAAAACAAATGAATGCACCATATTGCAGTATACCATAAAGAAGCAAAAGCTGGAATCAATGCGGCTGTAACTAAAAGTTTCTTCCTTTTCGAAGAAACTTCACCTTCTATTTTCGAAAGCCCAATTACCACAGCGATAGAATTTATTAGTACCCCTGTTGCAAGGGTGAAGTGTGTAGGACTTAGCAGGCCATCGATGCCGAAATGTTGATGCCATAAGAAATCTGCAGGACCAGCAACGACCGCGATCGCAGAACCTATAATGAATAATTTAAGAGCTTTGGCAATAGGTTTAGTACGGATCTCTTTGTTTAGTAAAAGTAGAATTCCACCTAATGCAGAAGTTATTGCTATTAGGCCCACTCCTGTATAGAGTAATGCATGCGAGGGAGTGAAAAATGATTCTGGTCTTTGTAATAAATGAGAAGTGACGTCCCAAGCCGTACCTCCAATTTGCAAAAACGAGCCTAAAGTTGCTATTATCAGCACACACAGCAGCACATCCACTGTTTGAAAACTGAGAATGCGATAATTTTGATGCTGCATTTCCCTTAACAAATGATGCATAAAGCACTATAATAAACATAGTGACAGGTAGCTTTAGTGAGAATTATGCTCACCAAATGAGTAATAATTATGCTAACTATCAAGACATTGAATATACAGCTGTGACCTGCAAGATACCTTGCTTTAACGGCCTGTGCTGATGGGGTGCATCATGAATACACGAATAGTTCCAGTATTCACTTTTAAACCAGCCGCGTAAGATTGATTAGCTTAAGGAAAAAATTACAGCTTTCGGGTATTTTCTGTACATTTCTCCCACTATGAGTTTATATTTACTCCGGTATTTCATTATGAGATCAGCCATGAATGTATCTAAGGTATCTGTCCTAGATGCGATTTCAGATAAAGGTGCATCTAATATTTTTAAAAGTATCGCTTCGTCGGATTCGAACAGTGAAATTCTTATTACTAGACTGAACCTTACACGAAAGCAATACTATTCAATAATGTCTGTATTAATGAAGGCTGGTCTCGTAAAGAAGTACAAGGGCAGATATTCCCTTACTGCATTTGAAAGTAGTTTATAAGGCTCTGATGACCCTAGAAATGAAAATTGATGGCGCAATCGGCAATTATTGGAAACTCAAGGCACTTGAAATGCCGTCTGGAGAGGAGACAGATAAAGTAATTTCAGTACTAATAGATAATCAAGAAATCAGGAGCATACTTAAAGAAATGGCATCTAGTCCGCAAGACACGTCAGAAGCCTCAAAAAATCGTTAGTAACAGTTCCGAATAGGAATTAAAATAAACGACCCTGCCGTTATGGGCGGGAGACTTTGAGTTCAGATTCCTTCAGGATTTAATTTGTTCTGTTTTGCTGTAATCTTATAGGCTTTTGTTTTTTAATTTTACTATTCAGCTGTCAAGAAAACACGGCTGACAAAACGATGTTCTAGTTTATCGTATAATCCATGATTCTTCAAACGATTGTCAATCAGGTATGAGGAGTGAGTCGGTTGCAAGCAGCCAATGTTACAGTCAAACAATTACGCCAGAGGGAATAATGGAGTTGAAGCTCTAGTCGTGGTATATCTACCAGTATTTGTCCAGATATCAATTAATAACATTGGCCTAACTTAAAGAGGGTGCATTTTTGAATTCTGAGAAGGGAGACCATGCAGCGCATGAAAAGATCAATTCCAGCAAAACTCGGAATTCGTCCATGATGGCAGATGTCATAAAAACAATGTCGGATGAAAAATCTCTCTTGATTTTCAATACTATTTACCTTGCTGGAGGAGATGAAAGTGAGACTATCAGAGACGAGTTGAAGCTTACTAGAAAGCAATATTACTCAAGGATATCTCGGTTGCAAAAGACTGGCTTAGTAAAACGACAAAAGGGAAGATACTTCCTTACTGCATTTGGCAAAGTCATCTACGACTCGCAAAGGCTATTGGGTACTGCCATTAAAAACTATTGGAAATTAAGAGCAATCGATTCTCTTGGGTTTGACGAGAATGATGTCCCGAAAGAAGAACGCAAGAAAATAATCGATGAGCTACTTGGAAATCAGCAACTGAAAGATATCCTGTTGAAGCAAAAATGAGTCCTCGGGTCACTATTTCGGGGTGCCATTCTATCTCAAAATAAGAATGAAAACGAGGCTGAGGAGGCAATATTTGTGAGTTCAGGGTGTACTAAAGCATTTGCAAAATACTCTG
>JAICVW010000236.1 GCA_025935105.1 Nitrososphaeraceae archaeon | reverse complement strand
TGTTGGAGTAATGGCTGTAGGAGCTGCTATAGCTGTCCCAAATTGGCATAATTTTGCAAAGAATCCCCCTCCAGTATCCGCAGTAGGAACTGCTACATCCAGTGGTACTGCTACTGGCAGTGCTGCTTCTTCTTCCTCACCAGATACAACAAAGTCAAAGCCAACTATTTTTTCTTTGTGGTGGTCTTGCTTATTTGTGCCGTAGTAATACACGATGCTCGAGAGTTCGGGGTCTATATTGAATATGGGATTACGGAAGCGCATATTTCCTAAAAATTACAATTGATTATATACAGTCTCCGATAACGACCTTCTTTTATTTTTGATTTTGTTGCTAATGTCCATCCTGCCTCTATATTTGCATGACTCCCAATAAACACTACCATTGCCTAAACAATCACTTCCATAAAATATGTGCAATATTTTTATTTAAATGCAGCTAAAACTATATCATTATAAATAAAAATAATAACGTTTCTAATACTGAAATATAATAATAATCTCTGCTTATACTTAAACTTGCTATTAATTTAGCCGATGCGCTCACTTACCTATTCCACTAGCACAACTATCGTGTTGAGGTAGCTTCTTCTGGTAGTAGTGCAAAGGTACTTACAATAGGATTCCCCGTCTTTCTATACCGGTTAGCATAAGTTTTCTAACTGTTCTTTCCATAGTATAGCGCATAATATCCAATACCAGTTAGAGAACATATGCTAATGGTATACCCATCTGCTACTTGCGGGGGTTATGGTACGATCGGACCTGGGGGTAACAGAGGTGGAAACACATTCTGTGGCGGCAATAGAGGTTGTTGCTGCGATTGTTGAAGTTGAGGTGACGATGAGGGTGGTGGCCTTGCTTGTAGTATTGCATCCAGATCAAGTATCTGACCATGTCTGTTTACAGTTAGCTTTAGAGATTGTCCAACAGTCTTATGTAAATCAATATGATTTATGATATCGTCAATACTTTTAACCTGGTGCCCATCAATGGCTGTTATTATATCACCAACCTGTGAAGACCCATTGTTCTCATTTGTAGTTGCTTCCTGAAGGCCTGCTTTTTCTGCAGGACTATTGGGTTGAACTGAAGCCACAACTACTCCTTTGTAATTTCTCGGCAAACCCATGCTCTGGGCTACATCTGGATTTATGCTGCCCCCTGCCATTCCAAGCCATGGATGAGTAAAGGTTCCATTCTGGATTAATGAAGACACTTCACGAATAACTACACTAGATGGAACTGCAAATCCTATTCCTGAGAACTCACCAGTAGCTGAGTTAATGGCTGTAGTTATGCCTATAACCTGTCCTTGCATGTTAAGCAGTGGTCCGCCAGAATTTCCTGGATTTATAGGAGCATCTGTCTGGATACCATCAGGTATTGAAAATCCAGTATCTGGATTCGGTAGTAGCCTGCCTACCTGGCTTACAATACCTGTTGTCATGGTATCACTGAGTCCAAAAGGGTTTCCAATAGCTATTACCTGTTGCCCTACCTGCAATGCAGAGGAATTTGCAATACTGAGTGGAATGACTTTTTCACTTGAGAAGTTATCAGTAATTTGCAGAACTGCTATATCACTAAATGGGTCGACTCCTATTACCTTCGCTCTATATGTATTCCCATCTACAAAGTTTACTTCGGCAGTTTTAGATCCGTCAATTACATGATTATTAGTAATTATATGTCCTTGTTTATCATAAATAAACCCAGAACCTAATCTAGTTGATTGACTTTCTAAAGGATTGCCATTTATAATCACTTGCAGATTAGTGTTGGGGCTTGTTGATGTAATCTGAACAACAGAATTCTCTACTTGCTTAAAGATCTGTGTGAGAGGTGATTCGGAGGATGAAGATGGTAAGGATGATAATTGAATTGATCTTGTAGTATTAGTTAATGCTACAGTATTCAGTTTCAATTTCATTTGCATTACAGTATCTACTGTTGTGAACGATGGAGGTACCACACTGTAGTGCCTATTATAATCGTAATTTCCTGTTAGATGCCGGCCTTGAAATAAATCTAACCCCATAGCCTTAGTGTTGCTATATATGGATTGTATTGCAATCAGTATCAACAGAGTTACGGTCATGAGAGTGATAGCCATAGATAACTTAATTTCTTTGGTCATTGATCATCCAAATTGGCAAAATTCATGAGATGTTATAGGCTCCCTCGACACAAGTAGAACACTTTATGTATCCACTAAAATAATTGATATTGTTACCCTCTTTTGTTATAAAATGAATAGCTGAGGGGTTCAGAGCCTTATGAATTTTATTTCCGTTCACTCTAAAGGAAGCTTGTGTTTGAATTCCTGTTGCTGTATAGTCAGTTTTTCCACCAATCATGTTAACTTCATTTTGTTATAAGAAATAATTTCAGAATACATCTAAATCTATAGTTCTTTATTTGATATAAGGACTTCGAGATGACAAATTGAAGACGTGAAGTCAATATATTAATTTGTTTAAGACAGAGACCAGATACTTGGGCGAGTCAGTAGAAGGTAAGTATCTTATGTCTACGCTAAATTTTGGGAACGTAGTCCTAAAATTATACTTACTCATATGTTGAAGTTGGTAGTGCTTATAAGAACTAATATCCTCGATATTTCAAATTTCCATTCAGTCATTTCCAATATGTTTTTTATCAATTGCACTCGGCATTTCTGGAAACAACAAAAAAGGAAGACTAAATGACTATCTCTTAAAGTTGGAAGTGCATATTGTGAGGCAAGATAAGAATAATTTATAATATAATATTGATTGAATATTTTCACCTAATCTCCAGTATCTTTATGGTTGTGAATGCTTTTGAGAACTTCATGAACTTTATCTCTAAATAATGTCAGACCAATCCTGCTAGTGTATGGTTGACCTCTTGCAAACGATTTTGCTAAATTGGTGGCAAACTCAATATCAGTCTTGGGCGGCATAGGTGGCTCAAAGGGATCGACTTCTACCTCTATCAAAGTTGGTCCCTTCTCTTTCATGGCAAAAAGAACTATTGATTTAGCTTCGTCAGGGTCTTTAATGTAATAGCCTTTACCGCCACATGCTTCTGCGAACCTGCAATAGTTTATAGGCGAAAATTCTACCCCATATTCTGGATTTCCTAGAAATGCCATCTGTTCCCAGCGGATCATTCCAAGAGTATTATTTTTAATGACAAACACCTTGATTGGCAGCCTATATTGAGCAGCTGTAGCAAATTCTCCCATAAGCATTGTAAACCCGCCATCACCAACAAATGCTATGCATTGTCTATCTGGAAATGCAACCTGCGCTGCTATGCAATATGGCAATCCACAAGCCATTGATGCTAAAGTACCAGAAACAGAGAACTTCATACCTTTGCGAATTTTTATGTATTGAGCAGCCCATGTGGTAATAGTTCCACTATCTACGGAGATTATTGCATTATCTTCTAATTCATCGGATACCAAACTAGCGATGACTTGTGGTTTGATTGGTTTTTCGTTCCTGGTGCTTCTTTCCTTTAGAAGTGTATTCCATCCCTTCATTTCTTGTTGCATCGACTTTGAATTCTACATCATTTTTTTGATGTAATAACGGCAATAAAGCAGATAGCGTTGCCTTGGAATCTCCTACTAATCCCACATCCACAGGATAGCGAATTCCTATTTTGTCTGGCTTTATGTCTATTTGTATCCCCTTTGCCTGTCCTAGTTTTGGCAAGTAATCTGTATAGGGAAAAGAAGTTCCAACCATAAATAATGTGTCTGCCTCATTCATCGCATCTACTGCAGGCTCGGTCCCTAATAGACCCAAACCTCCAAGACTCATTGGATGATCATCAGGTATTACAGCTTTTCCCAAGAGAGCCTTAACTACCGGTGCGCCCAACTTTTCCGCAATAGCTATGACTTCTTCCCCAGCAGCAAGCGCTCCTTGACCTGCTAATATGACTACCTTCTCTCGAGAGTTTAGAATATTTGCAGCCTTTTCAAGTAGCTTCTGATCAGGTAAAATTATTGGAATGTCAACATCGGATGTATGTTCTGATACCTTGTGTTTAGAATATTTGCTTCCTTTCAACTTCATTTCTTGTACATCAATGGGTATGGTCAGATGACTTACACCTCTATTTGCAAAAGCAGCTCTGCAAGCCAAGTCTACTGCCATTCCTGCTTGCTGTGGAGATGTAATCATAGTATTATAAACAGCAACATCAGAGTATAGCTGCAATAGGTTGACGTCTTGTTGATATTCAGAATTCATCAAATCAGAATATGTGCTTCCTGTAATGGCAATGACAGGAGTGTTATCTGCTTTCGCATCATATAATCCATTTAACAGGTGTATCGCTCCTGGTCCTGAAGTTGCTACGCATGCTCCCAATTTTCCTGTATACTTTGCATAGGCACAAGCCATAAAAGCAGCAGATTCTTCATGTCTGACGAGTATGAATCTAATTTTATCTTGACGCCTTCTCAACGCCTCTATAAAACCATTTATCCCATCACCAGGAAGACCAAAGATGGTATCAACGTTCCAATCCATAACTGCTTCGGCTACTATGTCTGCTGTCCGCATACTCTCATACTCGCTCATTGGAAATTACCAACCATTATTCGTCAATATGTGATATTTGAATTAGTAGTCTGTGTTTCTTTTTCTATATAGTTGGTTTACCAACAACCAAATACCAGAGCCGTTATTTATGACTGACGAAGACTTACTATGTGGTGTGCTACTGCTTTATTACCGTAAGCCATCGTAGCATTCAATGTTTCTGACTAAAAATGCCGTCTCGACAAAAACAGCTATGCCAGTGACAAAAATAGTTTAGTCACGCTTGATACTAGTCATGAAATATAAAAATCGGTATTTGGATATTGTATAAGAGAAGTTATGGGCAATGGCTTATTTGTAATGCTTTGTAATTAGGACATTTAAGATTGGAGTCTAGCCAAGCATTACATGCCATGAGTCCTTATCCATACAATAGCAAATCCTGTTGAAAGAAATATAAAAAAGTTGCTTGTTCTGATATATTCAGATAGATCCTACGGGTATTTGCTGTTTGGATGATTCTACTAAAAATTGTTTCCCTGGAAATGTGTAGTCCTTGGTTCAGTCTATGAAGGTAAACCATATTGATTACGTCCTCTACTTGATAGTTATCACTTGATATTGCTCAGACCATCCTCTGATGAGCTCAACATTACCAGAGCAGTGCTGACGTACGGATGAGACAAGAATAAATGAACCGTGTGCAGAACAAACAATCACGAAGCATACAGAGTTGACTATGATAACCGGAGAGGTATGACTGTGGAATTCTTCCGTGTTGAGGCTTAGATTAGACTATATAAGAATAATAATAGTCTAATAATAACGATGTGAAAATAAG
>JAICVW010000207.1 GCA_025935105.1 Nitrososphaeraceae archaeon | reverse complement strand
GGAATGTCGGTAACGGTGACCGAGCGCGATAGTTCAACAGCTTTTTGATCAGCCGGATTGAAGGAGTGGAACATAGGCCCTTCGGAAGTTTCATCTTTCTTAAGGTCATCGTGGGTAGTCTTAAGAAGGAGTTGGTATTCTTCATCGTCTCCTTTAAATTTGGCAACGAAGATTTTTTGTTGACCTTCTTCTAAAGCTTTTTGAATAACAACCGATTTAAAGCTGGAGGGACAGAAGGTGGTAAGGTAGAAGCGAATACGATTAGTGCAAAAATTAATCGATTCTTCTTTCTTTTGGACTGCGGCTAACGGAATCGTAGCGAAAGAGTAGGCGACGTCATCATTTTCAAGATTCTCATGTGACGAATTTTCATTGGTTTCCATGTTGTTTTGATCGTCGGGGTCTGGATTGTCAGACGGATTCTTAGCCGGAGTTGGTGGAACGGTGGAACCATGTGTTTCTTTATCACCTGCATGTTGGCTGGAATGATCGGCGAGTCCAGAAGCAGGTGATTTATTTTTCTTTGTTGCGGTCGTTTCACTGTTTCCAAACGTGGTAACAGGAGGCGAGTCGGAAAATTGTGTATCCACAGTGGGCGTAGTACTGGTTTCACCAGTAATGATGACGTCATTAGAACCGTCCGTAATGGGGGTGGAGGAAGGATTCCCGAAACTATTAGTAAATTTTGGAAGGGTAGGAGGGAGAGGAGGGTTAGCAAAGTCTTCGTCCATGTGCTTTTCCTCGTCAAAAGTTCTTGAGCGTTTGGTGGGTCCACTGCCGCGAGTAGCGAATTGGCCAGCAGGTTGGTTGGAGCTTTCAGAATCGGAGGGGCCGGCAGAAGACGATTCTTCCACAGTTTCCTCATTAACAGGAGGATTTTTATCGGACAACTTGTCTTTTTTCTTTATTTCTTTCTTCAGTTGTCTTTTGCGTTGTTTTTCTGTAAGTTTGTTGTATTTGGGTGGCATTTTCTTAGTAGTATATCGACAAAAATACGAAAAAATTCTTCAGCTGAAAAAATGGTCAGCGTGTGTGTGGGAAAGAGTTGGCGTCGATCTTTTTATGCCCTATGATAAGGTTGGACGTATAACATATCTTTTCTGTCTTAATGTAGTCGATGTAGCATCACGATATAAAGCTTCTATACCAATAGGTGCTATCAGTGTAAAGGATAGACAGGGTATTTTAACATCGAAAACTATTGCCCGGTCTCTTGAAAAAATTTATAATAATCCGAAATGTCCTCTTGTTTGGCCAAACGTATTTTTATCAGATAAGGGTTCTGAATTTAAAGGTGCATGTGAACGATTATTAAAAGAACACGGTGTAAAAATACAGAAGGCCAAATCTAAACGTACTATGGGTATTGTTGAGAGATATAATCGTACTTTAACTGAAAAATTATTTCGTATACAAGATGCACATGATTTATTATCTTTGCATTTATCAGAGAGATCACGAGTTTGGGTAAAGAACCTGCCTATAATTGTAAATGATATTAATAATTCTGTAACACGTTTACTTGGATTAGCCCCTATTATGGCTATAAAAAATAAACAGGTATATGCAAAGTCTTCACGTAAATCTCGAAATAGACCTATGGGATATAATGAAGATCAATTAACTTATGATATTCTTATAAGATATTTACTTGAACCTAGTGATCTGGAAGGAAATAGGCGGCGTGCGGGTGATATGAATTGGTCTCAACAAATTTATCGTATCCGGAAAGCTTTAATACAAAAAGATCAACCGATATTATATTGGCTAATTGATGATAATGGTAAAAGTCCTGAACGATCATTTGTTAATGAAGAACTTTTAATTATTCCCGATGATACAGAACTTCCACCACAATGGGTACTTGCTCCTTTGAAGCGCTCCAAAAGAGCTAAATTATAAGCAAAGAACATTCTATATTTTTTTCACTCCGTTGAGTTTCTCTCTCATATAATGCTTTTAAATTATCATTAATCATTGTTCCTATAAAGCACTCTGAAAGATCTAATGGAGGGTGTTCGTCTCTCCAAATTTGATACACCCTTCGTGGGGATATTTTATATTTTTTAGCCATAATTTCAGAAGCCCGCTTCATTGTATTTTTAGCATTAATGATATCCTTGATATCTTTATCGGATAAATGGGTTGCATCTGAACGTAAAAATCGAACCATATTATATATAGAAAAAAAAATATCGATAAATAACCGGAACATTATCAGTAAATAACCGGTACATTATCGATAAATTATCGATATTCGATTTTTTTTTTTCTGACACGCTCAAAAATAAAAAAA
This sequence comes from Nitrososphaeraceae archaeon, assembly GCA_025935105.1. Lineage (GTDB taxonomy): Archaea > Thermoproteota > Nitrososphaeria > Nitrososphaerales > Nitrososphaeraceae > Nitrosopolaris. The sequence goes on along the minus strand of JAICVW010000207.1, from coordinate 3,482 downwards.
AAAGTAATTGAATAAAAAAATTTATATTATGATTAATTATTTTAAATTGAGAAAAAGTTTACACGTATATTAAAAGACAGATCATTATGAGCGGATTACTTAGTACTATCACTAGCGCAATAGGACAATTCTTTAGAAATTTCTTACCAAAGCCATCTGATCCTTCCGAAGAATCAGAAACTGATAGTGATTATGAAACCGCTGATGAAGGGGGTGATTTGGATTCCTTTCATTTCGTAAAAAAAGGTCATGACTCTACTCGACCACATAGTTCATTAAGACAAATGGCAATATGGAAATCGGATATTCCACAAAAATATGAGGATATAGAATATATACCCGAATTATTAGGTCATGCTCGTTCACAAATAACTGAAATTCTTGAACGAGAATTTGATGAGAGAGGACAGATCAAATCGGCAATTACTACATTAGTTACATATAGTAAGGAAATAAGACGTGAAGGTTGTCCTACTAGAACTGTATATATTAAAGAGCATCATAGAGGAGCCATGCGTGTACTTCTTACAAAGAAGGACATAACTGATCATATAACTAAGTCGGGAGGTGAAATTGAAAAACATGTCGAAAAAACTCTAGGAAAGGGGTCTTCTTTTATACTTGATAGTATAGATACAATCTTTATTGAGGTTTATACGTATCATCGTGCAGAAGGAGGTTCTTACATACCAACACCCAAAAAGCTTGCAAATAAAAAATGTACTATTAACCCGGATAATAAAGGTCTTATAGATCCGGAGACTGGATTATTATCGGAAAAATGTTTGCAAGGGGCTTTAGGTGCATACTTTGCACATCAGGATGGACATACTGATCATCTTGATCGGATATTCATAGCAGAGAAGTACAAACCTTACTTAAAACAGATTAAACTTGATGGTATACAAATGCCAACTCCAGTATGCTCGCGTGTATTTAACAAAATCGAGGAAATGAATCCCGAAATCTCTATCAATGTCTGGGAATGGGATGAGAAATCAGACATTCCTAAACCGGTAATTGCCAGTAAGAATTATAAAAGAAAACATATTATCCATCTCATGGCGCTTACAGATATTACAAAATCTGTTGATGATAAGAATAATGTCAAATACGGTCAAAAAAATCACTTCCTTTGGATTAAGAATCCTAATGCATTAGTCTATAAAGATACGTCTCACAAGGATAAGAAGCATCTTTGTAATCGATGCTTCCAAAGCTTTTCATCAGAGAAAACATTAACAAATCATCAAGAATGGTGTTTCGGATTAGGTGAAACTCCCCAAAAAGTTGTAATGCCGGTCAAAGGAGTTAATGACTTTGAGAAATTCAAAAACTTTGATCGAATGCAGTATGTACCATGTGTTATTATAGCGGATTTTGAATCAGATAATAAAAAATGTGATGAGCCATATGGTGGAAACATGCGCAAAATAGCAGAACAGAAGGCTAACAGCTTCTGTTATCTAATCCACTGGATCGATACTGGAGATGTATGGGGTCCGTTCCTATACAGGGGAGAAAATGCCACACAGGAATTTGTTCGAAGAATTGATCAGGAATTGGTCAAAATCAATGAGGTCTTAGCTATCAAGCATGAGCGAATTGAGATTGAAGAAGACAAGAAAAGATTTACCGATGCAATTAACTGTTGGATTTGTAAAGGTAAGTTTGATATAGATATAAATGAAATTAAACGCTTAGAAACCGAAATAGTCAGACTTAATAAAAAGCTAAAAACATTCAAAAAAGCGACTGCGGAATATAATGGTATCCAAACAACCATAGAAAAAGCAACCAAAGCAATTGCCGGTGAAAAAGCTAAGGCTAATAAGGTTTGGGACCATTGTCATATTACAGGCAAGTTTCGCGGTGCAGCACATAATGCATGTAATTTAAAACTTCAAATCGAAGCATGGAAAACTCCAATTCCTATAGTATTCCATAACTTCCGGGGATATGATTCTCACTTAATTTGTGAATCTATTGGAAAATCAGTTTCGGCTCATCAGATTAAAGTTATAGCAGAGACATTTGAGCGCTATAAATCCATGAAGGTGGGTCAATTCAAATATATCGATAGCATGCAGTTCATGAATTCTAGCCTTGCAAAACTAGCAAAAAATTTGGATGCTGACAAGCCTATTACTAAGCAATACTTTAAGAACTTCTCTTCCGAACAAATAGACTTAATTACTCGTAAAGGTGTATATCCATATGAGTACATCGATTCTCATGACCGATTTACAGAAACAGAACTCCCGTCTATCCATAACTTTTATGGTCATCTAAATGGTAAAATCACACAAGCGGATTACAACCATGCTAAACAAGTATGGAAAGCATTCGGGTGTAAGAACTTAGGCGAGTATCATGACCTCTATCTTAAAACCGATGTACTTTTACTAGCAGATATTTGGACAAAATTTCGTAAAACTTCTATGCTTAACTATGAACTCGATCCAAGTCATTACGTTTCAGCACCTGCTTTATCATGGGATGCTATGCTTAAGATGACTGGAGTTAAAATTGATCTATTTACTGATATGACTATGTATGATTTTACCGAAAAAGCTAAACGTGGTGGTATTTCAATGGCTGGACATCGTCATTTCAAAGCAAATAATCCCAAAATAGAAAAGCATCCGAACTGTTTTAAATGGTTATTATCTATCTTATTATATTTTATCGGATCAATTTTCAAAGTGACTATAGACCCAAGGATAGGTGTTAAGTTTGACCCATCTAAACCTACTACTTGGATCTCTTATGTTGACGCAAATAATCTGTATGGATGGGCTATGTGTCAATATTTACCAATAGGCGGATATAAATGGGAAGCTAGTCGTGAGTATCTTTGTCAAAATCCTAATTATCAAAAACATTTACTCAATATAGCTCTTAAAACTAAACCTGATGCGCCTCGTGGATACTTCTTAAATATTAAAGCACACTTTCCTTTTAAAACACATGATTACTTACGAGATTTACCACCGGCAGTTGATAATATTACTGTAAAAAAGAATGTATTAAGTCCATATATAGCCGATCTTGTTGAGAGTTTAGACGGTGGACGTTTTTCAGAAACCGAAAAATTAGTCCCTCATCTTGGAAATCGTGAGGAATATGTTATTCATTATCAAGAGCTTCAATATTACGTTAAATTAGGCATGGTTGTAGATGAAGTTATACAAGTATTATCATTCGATCAGTCTAACTGGCTTGCTCCATATATTGAGTTTAATACCAAATTGCGTCAACAATCAAAAAATTCATTCGAAACAGATTTCTTTAAACTCATGAATAACGCTGTCTATGGTAAGACTATGGAAAATGTACGTAAATATCAAGATGTTAAACTTATGGCTAATACAAGTAAGAAAGATGAAAAGGCATTTCTTAGAAAAATTCGTAAACCATCCTTTAAATATGCTCGTCCACTTGGGAATACACTTGTCGGTGCACATATGGGTAAGGCTAGC
>JAICVW010000172.1 GCA_025935105.1 Nitrososphaeraceae archaeon | reverse complement strand
CAGCACAACAGGATATCTGTCTATTTCTCTATCCAACAGACCAATAGTTCAAATTTTGATACAAGCCGGCCTAGATAAAATGCCAACCACTTTCTGAATCGTTGCATGATCCATAAGAATATAGCTGTCATACAAAATAAAGTCTTCTGTTTTTGATTTTCTGTAGCACAACCAATTAATTAATTCGAGCGATTACAGGATTTATGAAGAATATAATAAAAAGGCCATAATTTGTTGAATTAATTTAATTTAATCCAATACCGACTGCTATGGGATACAGCCAATGAAAACATAACCCAACCCACCAACCAACCCACTCTGAAATATCTAAAGTGTAACAGTGGCCCACGTTATAAGGAATGGTAAAAGATATGGTCTAGACAAAGAAATCACTGTTATATTTACAGACATATGTTTTATGTTCAAATTGAACCAGCAACTCCGAGATAAAGGAAATTCTCTGTAAGGCGTAAGGTATTGCTGCAAATTATCAAGGCCGATAGTGCTGAGGATTCAAATAGAATGGTTAAAGTCATTTTAATTCATAACAACAGGATAAAATAAATGGTCCGTGGCTTACTACTACGCAAACCACAGACCGGTCTGGTCCGCTATCTATTACGTTGTGCTAGCGTCCTTGTACGACTGCCACTCCACCTAATATTGGAAGCTAATACTAAAAAAGGTAACTTTCACATAATACATTCTTGAAATTAAAATTGCAACAATAACGGTTAAACCATTAAGACGCTTTCGCTTAGGATGGTAAGAATCATATAAACTAAAGTTTATGGCACGAATTTTCTGATATACTCCCTAAAAGCTGTTTCATTTCATTTCAATTTTATTCTATTTTATTATATTCTACTATCAACTGTGCAAATCAACAACTAGTCAAGATTGCTAGTTTTTCTCCAACCGAACGAATATTATTGCTATCAAAGGTTTCCTTAATTTCAGAGAGCGCTACATTACCATTATCAACAGGACATTTGTTGGCATGTAGTTGCAGTCCAAAACACGAGTTGCATATGCCCAGTTGCCTGGTCATTGAATTGAGAAATATTTGATTCTAGTTTAGCATACTGGAATAGAAATGTATGCATCTGTATCTGTATCTGTATACTAGTTATTATATATGGATGGATAGCAGCTCCGCCGTATTGGATGTGTCGAACAGATTGATAGAATACATATTCTATAAACAGAATTTCAATATGCCGACCCGACGTTGTACAACGCTGTAAGATATAAAGGACTGCCATGGTTGCCAAGGTGCGAACTGACGAACCGACTATGCTACTGATGGTACTATTACCATCTGGGCAGTTAGACTCAAGAAAACATCACGCACGGATAGGAAGCTTGAAAATATCCACGTTCTTGCCAGCACCATCCCACTCGCTACTGTTCCTCTCAGAATCAAAGCTATGCTAGGCCTGTGTAAGTTGCATTTGTAATTGTAATAAGATTCTGTGACAGCCTTGATATTTTGTTCGGTTAGTTCATTGTTTTATCCCCTATGTTTCTTTATGTGTAGAGTTTGTTATGCTCTTTTTATCATTTGGGTGCGTACAATAATGTGAGCATGAACCTCTTTTATCAAAAAAGAAAGACAGTTTCTAGTTAATCATTATCATATTTTTGTCCTAATAACCTAAGAAACAAATACAATAAACCAAATCTTCCAGATATAATGGTAAATATCGTATGATTTTATGTGTCAAGTATAATAGTAGGCTTTGTGATATAGTAAATGAAAGAGAAAATGAAGATGAATAATTAGAATGCCAATGCTTATGATAAAATGTAAAACGTGTGGTGAAGTCTTTGGAGGGCTGTATGTTGATGAAAATAGCAATCAAGAGTTGAGAGTTTCAGCTACTAATGCTAATACTTCACATGTGTGTTCAAGAGGACATCATAATGAATACGTTCTAGAAGATTATATGGATTGGTCTTGAACTTGATTTATTCAACACATAAGACAGTTCTTGTAACATATCCTGATAGACTAGTAGTAGTTAGACTAGAAGAAGCAAAGAGTCTAGTAGAATCAGCAGAAGATACAAAATCAACAACTACAACAACCACAACAACGTCAACAATCCCTACATACCAAATCATAAAGACTTTTACTCAAAGGTATCTGAATCGTTCAAGATGAATGGAACGCCGTGAAAGCAGGGTTCTTACCTGAGACAGAAAGAGAAACGATCAAAGATTCTGCAATGAGATGTATGTGGTTAATTAGGGAGAACGACTTATTACACGCAAGAACAGACCAAAAACTTAATCGGAGGCCTTTTTACAACCATCTACGATTTGCAAGAGCTAAACAATGCAAACACGGCGATAATGAATCTTCGGTTGTTGAAAACCCAATTGCTTTGCTGATAAACAAATTTTGAGGGAATATGATAAAGGCTAAAAAGCCAAATCGCAGCAACTGTTCCTATAATCATATTGACAATAATTGGGAATAAGTAGACACAACAAACAGACAGACTACGACTCCCTATATTACACTCGCAAGGGGTCAAGCCGGCCTTGGGCCATGTGTATAGTGGTTGCGAGGTCACAGATGGCTTCTCTCAACCCTTTTCTCCAGTAGACTCAATTGATATTGTCTCGCAATAGTTAGAATAAGAATGCTAGGCATCGTGGGGAGAACATGATATACATTTGCCATGTTGAAATGGCTTTGCACAGTAGTTGTTTTCACATTCATAGATAATTCCACATTGCCAACATTGATGGTAACACGGGTTAAAGACTTGCATCCTAATGTTATTTTCCTAGAGATAAATATAAAACATTGTATACTCTTTTTAGTAACGATAATTTCGGAGAATTAATTTTCGATGTTCGTATGACAGGTGGGACTGTAGGACATTTCATTCAGTGGTATGCCCATGATGCTGCTGTGTTAAGACCTGTTAAACTGTATCACTGTTTGCTATTACCGCTACTAATATCACCTTGAATTATGATTATCCCGGTGGCATCCTTCGCCATAAGACTCCATGACGTAGGTGAAAAGTCCTCTATAGTCCGTAAAATTGCGGAGTCTGAAAAGATCTTTCCTAAATAATTATATTCATCATTATGGAATGAGGATTCGAAAACAGCAATAAGCGTATCGTTAATAGAGCCAAATCTCACTTTCGTGGACGTTAGCCAACTAGGAAGACGGTCAATATTCCATCCTCTTAACACAATCGTTCGTCGAAGACTGTTTACAAGATCTATTAGAAATTTCTTAAATGAACCATCTAGTAATCCTATTTGTTCATTATTTCCATATAAAATGTACTTCCATGTCATATCTTGGAGATACATCTTTTGTTTCGAACTCACCTTTTAAAATAGTCCTTGTGCGGGAAGTAACCTACAGGAACATTTACCAACTACGCTCCTAGCCTAACTTAGCAGCAATGCACTTTAGATGTATTACTGTTGCATATTGTCTAAAAATGCAATTAGATATGCCCAAGCAGAGATTCTCTTCGCCTTTTCATCTACTCAATTGAAGCTTTTGTGATCAATAGGAATACAACTGCCTTACACAACGCTCCAAATATTCTTACTTTAGCTGACCGACAGATATTCCCAGCCTAATAGAAAATCCAAACCTTTATGCCTGGTGTTAGGCTATTTGTAGATGGATAGATAGAATATGTATAGGGAATCCTCGATACCTGGTATTGCAGATGTTATGAAGAAGGGTTCAGGAGCACAGCTTATTATTGGAATGATAATCCTAATTATTGGAATTGGAATTGGATTATCTTTAAACAGCGTATTCGTTACTTATGTAGCAATTGCCGCAGGAATTGCTGTAATCGTATCTTCATTTTTAATTATCATCAAGCAGTATGATAGAGGAATAATTCTTCGATTAGGAAAATATCAGAAACGAGTTGGTCCAGGGGTTCAAATTAGGCTACCATTTGCAGACAGTGTTCTTGTAGTAGACATAAGAGAAAAGGTACGAGAATTTAAAGCTGAAAGGATGCTTACAAGAGATAATGTTCCTGTAACTATTGATGCAATACTAAGGTACAGAATAATCGAAGATAGATCCAAAGATGCTCTGCTAAATGTTGAAAACTTTAATGAAATGATACAGCAGGTTTCACAAACAACCCTCAGGAATAATATTGGCTCTGCTTTATTTCAAGAGGTATTGTCAAAAAGAGCTGATATAAACATCCTTATTAAATCCGTAATAGCACAAGAAGCTAGTAATTGGGGTATTGAAGTAACAGGAGTAGAGATAAGACAAGTAATTATCCCTCAGGAATTAGAAAACGCAATGTCAATGCAGGCACAAGCTGAAAGAGAGAAAAATGCAAGGGTAATATTCGGTGAATCAGAAATTCAGGTAGCATCAAGATTCGTAGATGCAGCCAACATATATGCAAATAATCCTGTAGCATATGCATTAAGACAATCAAACATGCTATATGAGTCAATCAAGGTTCAGGGTAATACAATAGTTCTTATACCGTCTGAAAATCTTAGTTCAATGGGTTTTGGAAATTTGGCAATGAGCATAGCATATTTGGAAAACACAAAGAAAGCAGTAGAGTCAAACACAAAAACTATATCTAAAGCAGCAGCCAATGTAATAAATAAATGATGAAAATGAAAATAAAATGTAATTTATACATTAACCTAGTCTATATTGTCTCTGCCACGTGAGCTATTCCAGGAGTATAAATGAGAGAAAGGTTTCACCTAGGACATTATCTTTCTCTTGATCTATTTCGTCTATTGGAATCCGATTCTGTATCTTTCCGCGTAAAATCATGTGAAGGTTTAATACGTCGTCCTTTGACGTCAGCTACTATATTCTAACAAGTGAGGCAAAAACATTTGCATATAATATAATATATTTCGCCTGCTGTGGTTTAATTTGTTTGTTCATTGTTGCCGTTTTCTCTAGACCATTAATCTGCAATAAAAAAGTTGGATAACGGCATTAAGTCATGTATACACTTGAGCAAGTCTGTTATCGTGTATTGGTAGTATTGTTGATCTATTGTGATTATCAACGATACAATACCGAGTGGAAATGAAAAAAAGGGTATTGCAGATTGTGTTCGCAGAAGATTCATCGCATCACTACCCGTTGCTCAATATCAACTTATACATGCTATTTGGTCTAGTCTATTCCTTTGGTCTCTTCCATAGTGTACACGGTATTCTACCATTAGTTGACGAACTTATGTTAACCAGATACCTCTAAAAGTCTAAATCGTATTCCTGAGCCATTAAGAATGATTAGAAACAACCAGTGCCAGAGAAGTTTCCATCCTATGGATGAACCATCAATTCTGATTATATGCATGTATTTGAATGCGTTTATTGCAATGTGATTCTTGATAAATATTGATAGCAAGATTCTCAAGTTGTCGAATATCTACTATTTCATTATTATCCCCCAATGAATTAAGCTCATTTATCCACCAGGCATATTTTTCTGGATGCTCGTTTGTATTTGCCATTGTACATAGTAATGCGCGTTGCATATAAAGGCCGCTAGAGCATTTGAAATAGGCCGGGCGTACGCCACAGAGAGACCATAGCTCTTTGTGTTTATGATTACCCCATCAGGGACTTGCTTTTTTTCTCTATTATTTCTAGATTCAAGTCGAAGGGAGAAGCAGAGCTTACTTATGCTGGTCTTATGATGAATTCAGGTAAGGATGGTAAGGATCGTAACGATGGTGTGCATTAAAATTTCTGAAATCTATGTCTCAGCGTTGTTCACGGTCATTTATGTATATTACACATATTTGTCTGTAGCCTTACAGATGATATCCTCTATGGTAGGACAATATTTTGAAGGGCTGATTTGCATATTTTTATCTTCGATCAGTACCCAAGTCTGGCTATCTTAACAGTCATAATAGCTAGTCATAAATTGTTTGGTTTGGTAATACCATTTTAAATTCAAATCCTGTTTTTATTTTCTCTAATTAATGTTAATCTATGTAATGTAAGATGTCTATATTCAAATACTCCTTACACGAGGAATCATATTGTTGCCAATATCATATCCTTTTTGTCTTAGATATTTCAAAGTTAACTTATAGACTAGTTCATCATAGTCTGTTGCTTCTAATACCCTTTTCCACGAAACCTCTCCAGTCTTAGAAATCT
>JAICVW010000642.1 GCA_025935105.1 Nitrososphaeraceae archaeon | reverse complement strand
TCTGCAATCTCTAATCCAGTAAAAGATTTGAATAACAATGGTTTTCTAGAAAGTCGAGCATAAGACATCAATACAGTATCGAGTATGTCCAGATCAATGGAGAATATAGCTTTAAGCTTTCAATTACGCAAGAGGTCCACTATTGATGCACTTGCTTAAATTGATTCTTCATTCCATGCGGGTTGTGGTGGATAGATAGTATTGACTGTATAGCTAAATAATCTCTTATACAAAGTGGAATTATTTTTATTTGATCAATATTACACAGAGGACGTTTGTAAATTGTTTCAACATAACTTCTGCAGGATGTAGTAGCGGATTAGAAACATAACCCACATTACATTACATTACATTTGTTTGTATGTAACCACATTATTACATTGTTTCGCATGTTGGCGTGATGGATGGAAATTTTCCGATTTCGCATGATCTTTACTGCCTACCTGATATTATGGAGTATTCAGTTTATTAATTGACATGCACGCAATATATCTAATTTTATATTATGTTACAAAGGGCTTTGAACACTCCATGACTATAACCAAATATGCCTTAAAGTATCTCCATCTTGAAGTATCAATATATTCTCAATAGTATTAACCATGTTTGTCTTGTTTTTGTTCGTTTGTTAAATGTTATTCTACATAATGTTGATGGACAAGCTGATCATAGAACCTAACTGATTTGACATTGACAAACTCAAGCATGCCATACCTTGATAACTCTCTTCCAAATCCACTCTTCTTTACACCACCAAAAGGTACTCTTGGATCTGAAATTACGACATTATTCACGGTTACTATGCCAGACCTTATCTCTCTTGACAGGTTTTCTGCTTTATCAAGGTCTTGTGTCCATATACTTGCTCCAAGGCCATATTGAGAATCATTTGCAAGTCTCACAGCTTCCATCTCGTCTTCAGCAACTATTATCGCTGCAGCTGGACCAAAAACTTCCTCTTGTGCCACGCGCATATTTGTAGAAACATTTTTCAGAATTGTAGGCTTGTAAAAATATCCTTTGCTTCCAATCCTTTCTCCTCCTGTCAATATTTCGGCGCCCTCTTTGACCGAATCTTTTACTTGGGAATCCATAGTCTTTAAGCCTGAAGAATTTACAATGGGTCCTAAATCTGTGTCGTCTGACAAAGGATCGCCCACCTTAAGTTTTTCAGTTTTTTGAACAAACTTTTTAATGAATTCATTTGCTATTTTCTTTGTTACAATAAATCGTTTTGATGCTATGCAACTCTGCCCATTATTAACGAATCTACCTTTGACGGCACCTGTAGATGCTTTCTCAATATCCGCATCTTCACATACTATGAACGGATCACTTCCACCTAATTCGAGAACACATTTCTTTATCTGAGATGTTGCTCTTTGAGCTACCTTCCCTCCTGCAGTAACACTTCCTGTAAACGTCACAGCATTAACATCTTCTGAATCAATGAGTACATCTGCAATACTGGAGTCTCCAACTACCGTTTGAAAAACACCTTCAGGCACTCCACTTCTTCCAAAGGCTTTTTCGATTTCTATTCCACATCCCATAGTAGCACTTGCCGGTTTTAGTACTATAGTATTACCTGACATCAGACAAGGAGCTGCAAACCTTAATGTTTGCCAATAAGGAAAATTCCAGGGCATTATGCTTCCTATTACTCCTAAGGGCTCAAATGTTACAACGCTTTTTCTAGCATCTGTATTAACCACTTCATCAGTTATAAACACCCTGCCATTATCTGCAAAATAATCCATTACCCATGCACATTTCTCTACCTCGGCCCTAGCATCTTTTATAGCCTTTCCCATCTCTTTTGTCATTGTCTGTGCAAGGTCTTCCTTACTCTTTCTTAATTCTTGAGCAAAATCGTGGATATGATCAGCTCTTTTCTTGATATCTCTTTTCCACTCAGAAAAGGCTCGCTGAGCTTTCTTTGTTTTTTCGTTTATTTGCTCCTTAGTCATTATCTGGTATGTATTAATAATTTCCTCAGTTGACGGATTTATTGTAGAAAATTCTTTTGTCATTGTTGTTGTACTCTGCTCATTTCGTTTCTTTTAAGGATTTATTATACTCCTACCTATAATTTTGCCATCTAGAACTCATCTGAAAAGTCTCATTAGGATCATTATGCAGCCAAGTTGAATGAATCCTAAATAGAGTGATGCTAGTCTTTCATATCGTGTCTGGATTCTTCTGAAACTCTTGAGCCATCCAAAGAATCTTTTTATCCACGCTA